>JAYGGC010000094.1:0-116028 GCA_046581525.1 Roseibacillus sp.
AGGTCCGATCGAGAACCACTCCCCTGCCGCCTCCTTGGTCACCAGCTCCCGGTAGTGCTTGAAGATGATGTTGGGCGAGTTACCTGCCTCTAGCGCTACTTGGTTCACATCCTGGATCTGTGCCACCCGGTAGCTGATGAAAGGAATGCCGCAGGACGTTGCGAGGCCAGCGCAGCCCCTGCTTCCGGGCGAGAGCAGTGGCTTGGCGGAAGAGGTCCTTGTCCTGAATGACCATACCCTCGCGATCGACCAGTTCCAACCAGGCGGCGAGATTATCGCTGATGGGCACGATTCTGCGTGATGCGGTCTTCGCCTGTCCGGCTCGGAGTTGGATGATTCCGCGCTCCAAGTTGACCGCCTTCCAGTTGAGGCGGGACAGTTCGGCAGCCCGAAGGCCAGCGAAGCCACCGATAGCAAGAAGCGGGATGAGCCGACGCGATGCGGCGAGGAGGAGCTTCTCGAACCCCTCGGGCTCGAAGATCTCGGTTTCCGTTGCTCCGGATTTCACCTTCCGCAACGACTCCGCCTCCGTGGCCTCCGACTTGGGCAGGTAATTGCGCTGCTTGGCGAAATTGAAAAGGAGGCGGACGAGAGTGAGCCGGTTGTTGCGCGTGACGGGCGCAAGATTTCCTTCCCGAAGCCACCCATCAATTTGCTCGCTCCTTACCAACGTGATGGGGCCCGGGAATGCCTTCTCGAAGAGGCCAAACGTGTTCGATAGCTGGGTGAGGTAGTCCTTGCTCATGCCGTCCTGCCGTTTCGTGTCAATCAGTTCGGCCGCGACCTCGGGCACAGTGACCCCATCTCGAAGACCACGGGTGCGACTCAGGTAGTCCTCGACGATAGCAAGCAGCGGCATCTCCCCCAACTTCTCACGACACGTCACGTATTCCTCCACCGCGGTCACCAACGGGATGCCGATGCCCTTCAATTTTCGTTGCGCAACGAGGAAGGCTTCACGCTCAGCAGGCCGAAGATCGTTGTTGGACTGGAGCCCGCGTTGGATCTTCTGAGCCGCCAACTTTGCTTCGCGCTTGGCCTCGCCGAGATCGGTGAACATGCGGCGGCGGCGACGGCCGTCGAGGTAGAACGCAATCGTGTAGCGCGTCTTGCCGTGCACTGCCCCTGCGCAGATCGGAACCGATGCAGATTGGTGGCGCACAACACAGTGCGGTTTGCCCTTGGGGCGGGAAGACTGCTCCTCCCCGTGAGTTGTCAGAAATCTGTCAGACATTGCCTTGGTCGGGTTGTCAACCGGCCAAGGTCTTCAGGAGCTGAGGCGTGTTTGAGCCTACAAAAAAGGTGGTGCGCACGAGAGGACTCGAACCTCCACGAGTTATTCACTCACTAGATCCTGAATCTAGCGCGTCTACCAATTCCGCCACGTGCGCTTGGAAATGGGGCGGCAGACAAGCACTGGCGGGGGCTGATTGCAATGCCTTTTGCACAATCCCGGGCCTTGGGGTCGTTTCAAAGTTGCAAACTCCCCTAAAGAACCAACCATCCCGCCATGCATAATCGGCTTCCCATCCTTGCCTCCCTCCTTCTCGCGCTCGGCGCGGGGGTATTTCTCTTCGCGAAATCCACTACCGCCGAGGCGGTCAAGCCCGTCGCCTGGTCGCACGAGGCCAGCGATATTGCGGTTGATCCTGAGGTGCGCTTCGGGGCCCTGCCCAATGGCATGCGTTACGCCATCCGCAAGAATGCCGAACCTCCGGGACGCGTTTCGCTGCGCATGCATATCGATGCCGGCTCGCTCCAGGAAGCCGAGGACCAGCGCGGCGTCGCACACTTCCTCGAGCACATGGTCTTCAATGGCAGCAAGAACTTTCCCGATGTCGAGAACCTGCTCAGTCGCATGCAGCGACTGGGTATCGCGTTCGGTGCCCACGCCAATGCCTACACCTCCTTCGACGAGACCGTCTACATGCTCAATCTTCCCAATCTCGAGGCAGACACCCTCAAGCTCGGCTTCGATGTGATGCGCGACTTCAGTGACGGGGCATTTTTGAAGATCGAGGAAATCGACAAGGAACGCGGGGTGATCCTCTCCGAAAAGCGGTCCCGCGATTCGGTCGAGATGCGCCTCATGGAGAAACAATTCAAGTTTCTCATTCCCAAGTCCCTCATCACCCATCGCTTCCCGATCGGCCTCGAGAAGGTCATCAAGGATGCCAAGCGCGATCGTTTCACCTCCTTCTACTCCGACTACTACATCCCGCAGAACATGACCTTCGTGGTGGTGGGCGACATCGACCTCGACGAGTACGAGGCGCGGATCGTAAAGGCCTTTTCCTCGATGAAGAACCCCGAAAAGCCCGGGGGCGCTCCCGAGATGGGGACCGTTCCCAGCGGATTCGGATTCCAGGCCGCCGTCTTTGCGGACAAGGAAGTGAGTAGCGACGAGCTGGGCCTCACATTCATCCGACCTTACAAAGGCATTCCCGACAATGTCGGCACCCGCATCGAGCGCACCCCGCTCAACGTGGCCAATTCCATCCTCGCCCGCCGCTTTGATATTCTCTCCAAGAAGGAGGGTTCACCAATCACCTCAGGTAGTGCCGGTCGCTACCAGTGGTTCAAGGCAATCGAGTTCGGCTCCGTCGACGTCACTCCAGTGGAAGGAAAGTGGAAGGAAGCGATCGCGGTGCTCGAGCAGGAGTTGCGCCGCGCGATCGAACATGGCTTTACCGAGGCGGAACTGGAGGAGATGAAGGCGCACGCCCTCAATCGGGCCGAGCAGGCAGTCAAGAGAGCTCCCACCCGCCAGTCTTCGAGCCTCGCCATGGCCCTGGTCAGCAGCATCAACTCCGAGCGCGTCTTTACCCACCCGAAGGAGAGCCTGCGGATCACCAAGCAAGCGCTCGAGGCCCTGACCGCGGAGAAATGCCACCAGGCGCTGCAGAGCTTCTGGAAGGACAAGGATCTCACCATGACCCTCACCACCAAGGTCGCTCCCGAGAAGGGAGATGAACTCCTGACCGAGCTCTTCGAGAAGAGCCGGGCGGTGAAAGTCGATCCGCCCGAGAAGAAGGGGACGCAGACCTTTGCCTACACCACTTTCGGCAAGCCTGGCACGGTAACCTCGAGGAAGGAAGTGAAGGACCTCGATTTCACCCAGCTGATCCTCTCCAACAACATTCGCGTCAACCTGAAGCGCACCGAGTTCCAAAAGAACTCGATCAGCATGATCGGCCGCTTCGGCAACGGCCAGCTTACTCAGCCACTGGACAAGCCGAGCCTGCAGATGTTCACCGGCATGATCTTGAACGCCGGTGGTCTCGGAAAGCACAGCGTCGATGACCTGCAGCGCATTCTCGCGGGGCGCAACGTGGGCGGCGATTTTTCGGTGGGCGAGGATGCCTTCATGATGAGTGGCCGCACAACCGAGGAAGACCTCGAGTTGCAGCTGCAGCTGACCTGCGCCGGCCTGACCGACCCCGGATATCGCGAGGAAGCGGTGCGGCAGTTCCGCAAGATGGTGCCCATGATCGATTCGCAATTGAAGTTCACGATGGCCGGCGCGATGGCCGAAATGCAGGAGTGGTCCCATGGGGGCGACGGCCGCTTCGCCAAGCCCGACACCGCAACGCTCGCGGCCTATACCAGCGACGACGTGAAGGCCTGGGTGGAGAAGGACATGAAGGACTCCTACCTCGAGTTGAGCTTCATCGGCGACTTCGACATCGAGGCCGCCATCCCTCTCATCCTGAAGACGATCGGCGCCCTCCCGGTGCGTTCAAGCACCAAGTCGGCCCTCACCGATGAGCGCAAGATCAAGGCCCCGGGCCTGCCCGCTGAAAAGAGCTTCAGCTACCAATCCAAGATCGCGAAGGCCGCCTCGATGGTCGCTTGGCGAATTCCCCCGATCAAGACCGACATCAAGGAAATGCGCCGCCTCAATGTGCTCGCCTCCATCCTCGATGACCGGCTGCGCGAGAAGTTGCGCGAAGAGTTGGGCGCCACTTACAGTCCGCAGGCCCACGCCAATGCCAGCATGGTTTTCGAATACGGCAACCTGTCCGCCATGTCGTTGGGCGATCCCAAGGAGGCAGCAACGGTCACCGCCATCATCCATGAGATGGGCGCTGAGTTCGCTGAGAACGGTGCCAGCGCCGACGAACTCGATCGCGCCCTCAAGCCCATCATGTCCAACCTGAAGGAAACGCTTCGCAAAAACAGCTACTGGCTCGGCACCGTGATGTCACAATCGCAGGCAGAACCCCACCGGCTCGACTGGGCCCGCGGACGCGATGCCGATTACGAATCGATCTCTCTCAAGGAGATCAACGCCCTCGCGAAGAAGTATCTCGGCAAGAAGAACGCCGCGCAAGTCACCATCGTCCCCGAGAAAGCTCCGGAGTAGGACTAGCTCGCACCACGCCTCCGTCGCAGGGCCAGACCGAGCCCTGCGATCAGGTTGAGCATCGTCACCGAGGACTCTGGATTCAGCGCAATCTGCATTCCCGACATCGCGCCGGGTTGCACGCTTACCCGAATCTCTCCGAAGATATCCGCGGTCGCCATCCCGACCACGTAGTCGCATCCCTCCACCCCCGGAAGCACGGTGTGCTCGTAGGTGCAGCCAACCTCGCCGTAGCCGGGCGACGAAGTGTCGAAAGGCTGGGCCACGCGGAAGATCCCCTGCAGGTTGGCCGCACTGTAAATCGAAATGAGATAATCCTGTCCGGGATCGAGTCCGCGGATGGTGGCATCGCCGTAGACGTAATCGCCGAAAAGCGCATCTCCGTCCGTCAGGGATCTGCCCTCATAGACGGAAGGGATCAGTTCCAACCCGGTCGGGTCACCGGTGCTCGAAAGCAACGGCATGGCCTGGCCATTCGGGCCATTGGTGTTCCAAAACCAGCCCACAAAGGGAATGACGGCCCCGGAATTTCCCGTCATCGCACCCCGGCCCGCTCCGACCTGAAAGTCGATGTTGATTACCGTCGCGCCAGGAGATGAAGTGAGTGAGACGAGCAAACAGTAGCAAAACAGGGCACTCCTCATTTATTTAAGATATCTTAACGTACCCGAACTCCAATGACGACGGCACGCCTTCGATTTGGGCTCCACGTTTCGGATTCGAAGTGAACAATTGGCACCCAGCTGGCACTAAGAACCTGATGCCTCGCGATCCCAAGCACCTCTTCCTCAGCACCCTGCTTTGGCTCTCGGTGGTCGCCCTGGCTGGGGCAACCCTCCTCTCCCTTCTCGGCCGCCTTCACTGGTTCTTCGAACTCTTCACTCACTTCCCTCTCCAGATTGCGAGCGGACTCATCGTCGTGATTCTCGCCACGCTGCTCTTTCGTCGCTGGATTCCTGCTGCGATCGGACTCCTCTGCCTCCTCCCGCATCTCGCCGCCCTTTCGCATTACTATCCATCCCACGAGTTCTCGACGAAGCCTTCAAACTTCCGGGTTCTGTCATTCAATGTCCTCACTTCGAACCAGTCCCATGACACGGTCCTCACCTATCTCTCGGAATGTGACGCGGACTTCATCTTCTTGATGGAGATCAATCCAGACTGGGTCGAGGCGCTCTCCCCTCTTGAATCCGATTACCCTTACTTCGTCAAAATTCCCCGCCATGACAACTTTGGGATGGCTCTTTACAGTCGCCATCCCTTCGCCTCGCACGAGATACGTTTCATCGAGGGCGCCCACGTCCCCTTGGTCCACGCGGTGATTGATCTCGACGGCCACGAATTGGAGGTCATCGGCTGCCACCCGGTTCCGCCAGTGGGAACCCGCCAAGCCTCCGCTCGAAATGCCTACCTCGCAGGCCTTACCGAGATTGCCACAATCAGCACTCTTCCTGCCGTCATCTTCGGCGACTTCAATGCCACGGTGTGGTCGCCCCATCTGCGAGATTTCATCAAGACCACCTCGCTCATAGACAGCGGTCGCAAGCGTGGGTTTCAATCGACGTGGAGACGGCTCAATCCCTTTTTCTCCATTCCCATCGATCACGTCTTTCACAACGCTGCCCTGACCTGCACCAGCCGGCAGATTGGACCGGCGCTGGGCTCGGATCACCGGCCCGTGATCGCGGAGTTCGCGCTGACCCCGTAAGATTCTCCATGGAGAACGGCGGTGGGAACCGGACGGCGGCGGCACTTCCCGGGCGTGAGGGATCCCACCGCTTTGTGAGCTGAAATTGAAGTTGAGTTTTACTTGGAGATTGCGGGTTGGAACTTCACCCCAGTCACATCCTCCACCAAGGGTGGCGCCTGCAGCACGCCGCCACCCTAGAGCCCCATATCCGTCACCGCCCCTTCGCTCGCCGAGGTGACATGGGCGGCGTACTTCGCCAGCACACCACGTCGATAGCGTGGCTCAGGCTGGATCCACGCCGCTTTGCGCGCGGCCAGTTCGTCGTCGCTCAGCTTGACGTTGATCCGGTTCCCCACCGCATCGATCGTGATCTCGTCACCTTCCTCGAGCAGGCCGATGGGACCGCCCTCGTGCGCTTCGGGGGTAATGTGGCCCACCACGAAGCCGTGGCTGCCACCGGAAAAGCGACCATCCGTGATGAGGGCGACGCTGTCACCCAGGCCTCGTCCCATCACCGCCGCGGTCGGGCCCAGCATCTCGCGCATCCCCGGGCCGCCTTTCGGTCCTTCCCGGCGAATCACAATCACGTCACCGGCCTTGATCGATCCGTCCATGATCGCCTTCATGGCATCCTCTTCGGAATCAAAGACGCGGGCGCACCCCGAAAAGGTCTGGCCTTCCTTGCCGGTGATCTTGGCCACCGCACCGCCCGGGGCGAGGTTTCCGTAGAGGATCCGCAGGTGGCTGTCCGCCTTGATGGGATTGTCGAGGGGGCGCACGATCTCCTGTCCTTCCGGATAGACGAGATTCGAGTTGGCAAGATTCTCCGCCATGGTCTTGCCGGTCACCGTCAGGCAGTCGCCGTGGAGAAGGCCTCCTTCCAGCAACATTTTCATGAGCGGCACCGTTCCACCAATATTCACGAGATGCGCCATCTCGTACTTTCCGCTGGGCTTCAGGTCCGCCAACACCGGCACCTTTTTCCCGATCTCGGTAAAGTCGTCGATCCCGAGCGGCACCTCCGCGGCATGCGCCATGGCAAGGAGGTGCAGGACCGCGTTGGTCGATCCCCCCAGCGCAATCACCAGGGTGATCGCATTCTCAAACGCCTTGCGCGTCATGATATCGCGCGGCGTGATCTGATTCTCGAGCAGGTTGAGCACCGCAGCGCCC
Source organism: Roseibacillus sp. (assembly GCA_046581525.1). Taxonomy (GTDB): domain Bacteria; phylum Verrucomicrobiota; class Verrucomicrobiia; order Verrucomicrobiales; family Akkermansiaceae; genus Roseibacillus_B. Next base: position 7,230 of record JAYGGC010000094.1, read on the forward strand.
GCGTCAAAGCAGTCGCGCATCTTGTCATCTCCAATCGCGGCCTGCGCCGAGCTGTTTGGCAAACTCATCCCCAGCGCCTCGATCGCGCTCGCCATCGTATTGGCGGTGTACATCCCGCCACAAGATCCCGCGCCCGGGATCGCATTCTCTTCCACCGCCTGCAAATCAGCATCGCTGTACTCCCCACTGGCGTGCTTCCCAACCGCTTCGAAGACCGAGACGATATCGAGCGATTTCTCTTCGCCTGCCACCGTGGCACAACCCGGCAGAATCGTTCCGCCGTAGACGAAGACAGCGGGCCGGTTGAGGCGCGCCATCGCGATGATGCAACCCGGCATGTTCTTGTCGCAGCCACCAATGGTGACCACTCCGTCCATCCCTTCGCAACCAACCACGGTCTCGATCGAGTCCGCAATCACTTCGCGGCTCACCAGGGAATACTTCATTCCCTCGGTCCCCATCGAGATCCCGTCCGAGATCGTGATGGTTCCAAAAATCACCGACTTGCCACCGGCAGCATCAACGCCCTTGGCCGCCTCCCGCGCCAGCCGATCAATGTGCATGTTGCAGGGCGTGACTTCACTCCAGGTGGAGGCCACCCCGACCTGGGGCTTGTCGAAATCCTCCCGCGTGAATCCCACCGGATACAACATCGCCCGGCTGGGCGCCCGATCCGGGCCGTCCAACACGATGGAAGAATGCTTGCGTCTTGCGTCGTCGCTCATGCGCGGGACTCTTTCAAACCGTGGCCCGGCGTCAAGCGGGGGATTTCCCGCGGCAGCTCTCTCCCGATCGGTGGGCTCCTCACCGCTCACCACTTGGGACCCTGGATCCCCGCGAGTTTCCCATTGGTAGTCCCGCGGATCTTGCCTTTCCCGCTGGTCTGGCGTAAGGCCCCCCGGTAACCAATGGCCAACCACCGCGTCCTTGTCGCAGACCCCATCAGTGAGCGCGGGGTCGCCCTTCTGAATGCTCATCCCGACATCACTGCCGACTTTATTCCAGACCTCGGGTCCAAGCCCGAGAAGCTGATGGAGATTATCGGCGAATACGACGCCCTCATCGTCCGCTCCCAGACCAAGCCCAACGCGGAGGTCATCGCCAAGGGAACCAAGCTGAAGGCCATTGGCCGGGCCGGCGTGGGCGTCGACAATATCGATCGCGAGGCTGCCAGCGCTCACGGCGTGATCGTGATGAACACGCCCACCGGAAATACCATTTCAACTGCCGAGCACGCCTTCACCCTGATGCTCGCCACCGCCCGCAACATCGCTCCTGCCCACGCTGAAGTCCTGAAAGGGGACTTCAAGGCCGCCCGCAAGGCCTACGCGGGGATCGAGCTCAACAACAAACGTCTCGCGGTGATCGGAATGGGCCGCATCGGGGCCGAGTTCGCCAAGCGTGCGCAGGGATTCAACATGCAGATCGTCGCTTTCGACCCCTTTCTGACCCAGGCCCGGGCGGACCAGCTCAAGGTCGAGCTGGCCGAGTCGCCCGAGGCAGCTCTGACCGGCGCAGATGTAGTCACCCTGCACGTTCCCCTCACCGACGACACCCGCCAGATCATCAATGCCGAGCGCCTTGCCCTCATGAACAAGGGCGCGCTGGTGGTGAACTGCGCACGAGGCGGACTCATCGATGAAAAAGCGCTCAAAGCCGCCATTGAGAGCGGGCACATCGCGGGCTGCGCGCTGGACGTCTACGAAGACGAACCCCCGGCCCCGGACCACGTTCTCTTCGATCTGCCCAAGCACGTGGCCTTCACCCCACACCTGGGCGCCTCCACCGCCGAGGCGCAGGAAAATGTCGGCATCCAGGTGGCGGAGCAGATCCGCGACTTCCTCACCACCGGGGAGATTCGGAATGCGATCAACATGCCTTCCCTCGACGCCGCGGCCCTGAAGGAACTCGGCCCCTATCTCGATCTCTCCCGTGCGCTTGGCAAGATGCTGGCCAAGCTCGGCCCCTCCAATGCCGACTCACTCCGCGTCTCCTACCACGGACCGCTCGCGGAGAAGGACACCAGCCTGGTGGCCCGCACGGCGCTCACCGCCATTCTTGAGGTCGGCTGCAACGAGGGCCAGGTCAACATTGTGAACGCCCCTGCGATGGCCCAGAAGATGGGCCTCGACCTCGTAGAATCCACCATCAATGCGGTCACTGAGTTTTCCGAACTCCTCGTCGCCGAGCTCACCAAGGGCGACATCCGCTTCCGCCTCGCGGGCACCATCATCGGGCGCAGCCCCCGCATCGTGGAAATCAACCACCACTACGTGGACACCAACATTTCGGGACACTTTCTCATCGTTCATAACGATGATCGTCCCGGCATCGTGGGTGCGGTAGGCACCGTCCTGGGCGAGGCCCAAATCAATATCGCCAACATGTCCCTCGCCCGTAACAAGAAGAAGGGGCGCGCCCTGACGGTGATCGAAGTGGACCAGGCACTGGACACCGAAGTGATGGAAACGCTGAGATCCGTGCCCGGGATCCAATCGGCGACCGGGGTGACGATGTAGGCGCCCGAAGGTGCCGTTGCAGGTCGAAGGGTCGAACGTCAAAGGTCGGAATTCGAGGCGACCTTCAACCTTCAGACCTTTGACAGCCGCCACGGGGAGGCTACTTCCGGTTGAACCTCGCCATTTCTCTCTCCGCTTCCCGCATTTCGACCCTCTTCTTCAGATCATGCCGCTGGTCGGAGTGGGTCTTGCCCTTCCCGAGGCCGAACTCGACCTTCACGCGGCGTCCCTTGAAGTACATCCGCAGACACGGAAGGGTGTAGCCTTTCTCGTCGGCGGCCTGGGCCAGCTTCAGGATCTCCCGCTTGTGGAGAAGAAGCTTGCGGGGGCGCTTGGGGGCGTGCTGGAAAAACTCCCCGGCTGTTTGCCAGGGCTGGATATCGCAGCCGCAGAGGAAGGCCTCGAGCTTCTCGATGCGCACGAAGGCGTCTGAAATATTGACCTTCCCCTCGCGAATGGACTTCACCTCAGTCCCGCGAAGCTGGATGCCGGCTTCGTAGGTTTCGGAAATGTGAAAGTCGCGACGCGCCTTCTTGTTGTTGGCGATATCACGACTCATGACTGCTAGGTCCGCTCCCGGCGCGTGAAAATTAATCGACCGGCTTGCGTTTGACTTTGCCCTCAATGATCTCCGTCAGGGCGATATCGGCGGCACCCATACTGGGAACCGTATCGATTAATGGAGCCCGCCCGGCATTCAATTGCTTAACGCGCTTGGACACCATATTGATGAGAATCTGAGGGTCGGGGATGATTGCTGCTGCCTGATCGACAAGATAGCTTTTCATAGGACTGCCTGAGGATCCGGACTTCGGTTTCGGCTGTTCAAAAGGAACTACATTGTCAGCGTCCATCCGCGCGTTTTGGTTCGATAAAAATGATTAGCTGATGTCCGGTCCGGAAGGGAGCACGAATCATAGTTCATGGCCCCGATCAAGAAATTTCAATCCTATCGGGCCGATGTGAGTAACTTTTGGGGAAAACCCGCTGTTTCCCGCCAAATTACCCTTTCAGAGCAGCCTGATCCCAAATGGCTTCAGGATCCAGACCAAAGCGAAGAAAAGGAGCACGGTGAGGACGCAATTGGCCGCCAGGGCCGCCCCGAATCCCCACCCGTTGCGGAGCATCCAGGGGAGGACCAGGAACATGGGCAGGGTGGGCAGGACGAACCAGAAGGTGCCCTCGGCGTGATTGGCGATCCGCTCGGAGTCCTGCCCCTCCGCCCGCATCCAGATCATGGCGAGCAGCGAGGTCAGGGGCAGCGCGATGAGGAGCGCCGAGAGTCGGTCGTGGAAGACCTGGATTTTCGTCACGAAGAGGATCACAAGAGCGCTCAAGAGCAGCTTGGTGCCGTCCATCCACGTCAGGCTCATCACTTTCTCCCAGGGAATTTTGCTCATCATCTTCGTCGACTTGCTGAGTCCGGAGCCTGCACGTTATAGTCCGCCATGCAAGATCTCCGCATCCTCCTGGCCGGGTCACTTCTCCTTTCCGGGTGTTCCCCCACCGGCGGAGAGCCCGCGACTCCGCCCCGCCCTGCAGCGCCGGCCCCTCTCTCCGCCGCGCCCTCGGCAGGAATCACTCTCTCCGCCGCCCAGCGCCGCGCGATCGGGATGAAGATCTGGCGCAATGAATCGGCCGGCAAAGTCGAGGGGCTCACCCACTGGAACGAGGGCGAGGAGTTTCCCTCCCTCGGGATCGGTCACTTCATCTGGTATCCCAAGGGATTCAACGGTCGCTGGACGGAGACCTTCCCCGAGTTTGTCCGCTATGCGCGGGGGCGAGGGGTGCGGGACATCCCGGCCACCGCCCTGCTCCCCGATTGCCCCTGGAACAGCAGGACGGCTTTCACCAGGGACTTCAATGGACCGCGCCTGAGCGGCATGCGCCGTTGGCTGGCCTCGAACGTCAATCTGCAGACCGACTTCATCATGGCCAAGTCCCGCGCCGCCCTGCCCAAGATCATGGCCGCGGCCCCCGCCGCCCACCGGGCCCGCATCAAGGCCAACTACGAAAAGGTGGCCACCACCCCGAATGGGACCTACGCCCTGATCGACTACGTGAACTTCAAAGGCGATGGGACCAACCCGCGGGAACAGTACAAGGGCCAGGGTTGGGGATTGATGTGGGTTCTCATCGAGATGCGCGAAGTTCCGGCCGGACAAGCGGCTGCCCGCGAGTTCGCTGCCTCCGCCAAGCGCCGGCTCGACCTCCGGGTAAGGAACTCCCCAGCGGCACGCGGAGAGAAACGATGGACCGCAGGCTGGCACAATCGGTGCGACACCTATGCGAAGGCGCTTTGAGGAGTGGCAGGTCGAACCCTCCAAAGTCTGGAATCCTGATCTCCCGCTTTGCGGCCTACGGCATACGACCTTCGACCTTTGACTTTCCTTCCCCCTTCCTCAAGTCTCCCTGCCCGATGACCAGCGAAACCACGCTCATTCTCTTCAAGCCCGACGGCATTCAGAAGGACCTCACCGGCACCGTGCTTGCGCGTTACCTCGCAGAGGGCTTCAAGATCCGGGGACTCAAGATGATGGCCTTGGGCGACGAGGTGCTCACTGAACACTACGCCCACATCGCCGATCTCCCGTTCTTTCCCAAATTGAAATCGTTCATGCAGGAGACCCCGGTCATCGCCCTTGCCCTCGAAGGCGAGAACGTCATCAATCGCGTGCGCGACATTCTTGGACCGACCGATTCCAAGGAAGCTGCCGAAGGCACCATTCGCGGTGATTTCGGGAACAAGGACGAGTTCTCCAAGATGCGCAACATCTGCCACGCCTCTGACAGCCCGGAATCCGCGGAAGTGGAGTTGAAGCGCTTCTTCGGCGACGGGGAGTTGTTTGCTTAGGCTGGTTGCCGGCAATCGGTCCAAGCAGAATTCGTCCCGCGTCAGTCTTCCTCCGCCTTTCGCAGGGTGTAGAGGACGGGTCCATCCTCACTCTCGTCGCGAAGGCGACTGGGACCCGTGATCGAGGCCTTACGGTCGGGGGGCCCATCCGGAGACGACTTGGGGAAGGCCTCGAGCCACCGGCGCACCGCATTGGTCTCGTCCAATGCCCCGGGATGTCCCCGGTAACACAGCATGCTGATGAGTCCGCCCGGACGCAACAATTTCCAGGCCTGCTCCAAGGCGGAGACGGTCCCGGCGGTCTGCGTGGTAATCGAGTGATCGCCCCCTGGAAGATACCCCAGGTTGAACATCACGGCCCCAACCGGCCCGGTCACACATTCTCCCATGAACTCATGTCCCCGGGAAAAGAGGGAGACGCGCTCGAGGGCGATGCCGTTCTCCAACAATCGACACCGCGTCAACTCCAGCGCTCTTTCCTGGATGTCGAAACCGATCACTCGTCCGCCCTCCCCCACAGAGTTTGCAAGAAAGACGGTATCGTGCCCATTGCCAACGGTGGCATCAATGACCGTCTCGCCGGGGCGCACGGCCCTGCCGACGCGGATTTGCGCAAGCTCGGTCAGCCGCATGCGGAAGCTAAACAGCCAGAGCCCGCACATTCAAATCCTCTTCGATTTCGGTGCCCTCGCACAAGTGCGAAGCCAGGCGTTCCGCCACTCCGGGAGCGTAGAGCACTCCCTTCGATCCCAACCCGTTGAAGATCGCAAGATTCTCCTGCTCAGGATGCCGTCCAATCACGGGCCGGCTTTGCCGCACGATGGGGCGCACTCCCGCCACGTGCTCCACCACTTCGTAGGGAAGATTGGTGAAGGAGCAAATGAGCTCCTCGATTTGCGCGCGCCCCGCAGCCGTGATCGTGTCGCTCAAATCGTCCCAGCAATAGGTCGACCCTGCACGAAATAACCCGCCCCCGAGTGGAATGAGCCATCCGTTGCGACTCACGATGCGCTCTTCCGGAAAACCGAGGATGCGGACGGTGAGGAGTTCGCCTTTCGCCCGCCGCTCAGGGAGAAAGCGGAACGGTCCCGAGCCCAATCCAGACGCCCCCGCGCAGAGCACGGTCACCTCCGCGTCGGGATCGGCAAAGTCGAGGTCCACTTCAGCCACCTTGAAGAATCCGGCTTCGCGAAAATAGCCTTTGGAGGCCTCGAGGAAGCGTTGCGTGTCCAACCGCCCGCCTCCCTTCCAAATCACTCCCCCATGTGGGGCGTAATACGGGCAATCGGCCTTCTTCAGGATCCCCTCCACCCACGGCGAGAGTTCCTCGCGCTTTGCATCGAACTTCGAGCGCTCTCCCGCGTTTGCGAAAAGCCGCACGATCGGGATCTCGTAGAAAAATTGCTCCCCCAGCACCATCTCCACACTCCGGTAAAAACGGCGCGCTTCGGGCAGAAAGTCACCGAGCCGCCAGCTTGGATTCATCCCCCGCCCGGTCACCGGAGTGAGCAGGCCCGCCGAGATCAGGGAAGTGCTGCGCCGATCACCGCGGTGCACAAGCTGAATGCTCTTGCCACGATCCCACAGTCGCCATGCCAAACAGGTCCCCGCAATTCCCTGTCCCACGATTGAAATCTCGGCTGTCATGGTCTCCAAAATCGCCCCCGGGTTCGCTTGGTGGAGCTTCCACGGCGGTTCCAAAAAGGCGAGGCGACCACCTTAACACAATCAGAACGGCCAGATCAAGGGAATGAGCAAGCAGGCCATGATTCCCACTCCGATGTTCAGGGGCATGCCGAAGACGACGAAGTCGCGGTAGTTGTATCCGCCCGGTCCGTAAACCAGCAGGTTGGTCTGGTAGCCCATCGGAGTTGCCATCGCGGTGGAGGCCGCAAAGGCGACCGCCATGATGAACGGTTCCACATTGCACTCCAACTGACTCGCGAGCTGAATGCCGAGGGGTGCACAGAGCACGGCTGCGGGCTTGTTCAGGATCAGCAAACTCAGCGCCGCGGTCATGAAGTAGAACACCCACAGCGTCGCGTGTTCGCCCCAGTGACCGATCACCGAGATGAGTTGATCCGCCGCAAGGTCCAAGGCCCCCGTCTTATCCATGGCGTGGCCCAGCGCGATCATCCCTGCGATGAGCACGAGCACGGGCCAGTCAATGGCACGATAGGCATCCCGGGCGGTGAGAACCTTGGTGAGGACCAGGACCGCAGCCCCACCCAGGGCGAGCACGCTGATCGGAGCCACGCTGAAGGCGGCGAGGATGACCACCCCGAAAATCGTCGCGAGGGCCACGGGGGCCTTGTGGCGCTCGATGACTTCATCGTGCACCCCTTCGAGGACGATGAACTCGTCATTGGAGCGCAGCTTCTCCAGCGCACCCATGGTGCCCCGCACCAGGAGGATATCACCCATTCTCAGTTCCAGCTCGGCAATATCGCGCTGGTGGTGGCGCCCGCGTCGTTGCAGGGCGAAAACCGAGATGTCGTAGCGGCGGCGGAGACCAATTTGACGGCAGGTCCGCCCAATGAGCGGGGACTCGGGCGCGACCATCAGTTCGAAGAGGGTCATCTCCACCCGCTTCACGTCGGGCTCTCCCTCCGCCATCTCGGCGGTGATGCTGATCTCGTGTTCGCGATCGAGTTCGAGAATCTTATTCAGGTCACCGCGAACGAGGAGGATGTCGTCGACCTTGAGATTCATTTCCTTTCCCAATCGCTGGATGCGATCCCCGCGAATGAGCTCCGCCACCTTCACGCCCGCCTTGGCCAGCGGCGTGTCGGCAAGCTTTTTGCCCACGAGGCTCGACTCGGCCCCGATCCGAACCTGCGTGATGTACTCCTTCACCTCGTCGGCCGAGAGAGTGGACGCGATGGTCGTGCGGTTGGGCAAGAATCGCCGGGAGAAGAAGATGAGATAACCCATGCCCACCGCCACAATCGCGAGGCCCACCCCGGTAAACTCGAACATCCCGATATCGAAGTCCGTCTTCTCTGCGGCAATCGAGGCAATGAGGATGTTGGACGACGTTCCAATCAGGGTGCAACTCCCCCCCAGCATCGAGGCAAACGAGATGGGCATGAGGAACTTGGAGGGGCTCTCCCCCATCCGCGCACAAACCGTGAGCACCGCCGGAATGAAGACAACCACCACCGGCGTGTTGTTGATGAACGCCGACATGAAACACACCGCCAGCAGCGAGAAGACCAGGAAGCGCATCGGGCTGCCGCGCGAAAGGTCCGTCAGTTTACCTCCGAGTGCCGCCACCAGGCCGCTCCGCATGAGCGCCGCGCTCAGGACAAACATGGCTGCAATGGTGATCAACGCTTCATTGCCAAAACCAGCCAAGAGCTCGGTCGGCTTGAGAATCCCCAGTAATCCCAAGGCGACAAGAATGAGCAGGCTCACGATGTCGGGACGCACCTTGTCAGTGACGAACAACACCACCGTGATCGTCAACATGATGCAGACCGCTATGATCTCCCAAGTCATCCTTCTTGGTGAAAGCAATGCATGGAGGCGGAATGCCGGTCAAATCCGAACCGTTACAATCCGACCTGAAAGTTTCAAAAAGTCTACCCTGCCAGAACCCGCCGCTCAATTCGAGGCATCCTTGATCACGGCCGCGAGCTCCCCATTGGGGTTCCCTGCGGCGGAATCATGACCCTTTGCATAGCTAAACAAGTCCTTGTGGCCGTATTCCACAAACTGCTCCTTCTGCTCATCGTTGAGCCGGTGCCAGATTGCGACATTGAAGGTCCGGTTCACCTTCATCATCATCTTCAAGGTCAAGAGGCGACCCGTCCGAGCCCGGCGCACTTGCTTGTGCGTGAGCTGCTCGGGGGAGGTTTCGACCAAATCGTGGTTCGTCAGCCCCCAGGCCTCCATCAGCCCATCCAGCGGCTGTGTTCCCATATCGCGCTCCCCCATGCGCGCTCTCTAACCGCCCTGCGCTCCCCGCACAACAAGAGAAATCAGAACCCCGCGATTCCTCGAAAATTCTTCCTTCAGAAATCCCCTTCCGGGCTTACATTGCGCGCATGCCAAGCAAGACCGACATCCTCGACCTCTATTTCATGGATGCGCGCTACAAGCTCATCGACATCGCCGCCTTCCTCGACCGGGTCGACCGTCACGAGGGAGAAACCGATTTCCGGCATGCGGGATTTCTCAAAGCGATGGAAGCAATGCTCAATCCCGGTGACCAGCCCCGGGCCAAAGCGGTGCTGGAGTCGCTCTCCGATCACTCGACCGAGCCGGTAGAGAAGGCCGAGATCCAATTCGCCTACGGAGCACCCCAAGAGTAGCGGGAACCAGCCGCAGCGTGCACTCCGTCCAATACTCCAATCCTCCTTTTCTCCAACACACCACTCCGAAATGATCTACATCGAACCTCACGCCCACATGGTCAGTCGGACCACCAACGACTACCAGGCTATCGCCCAGGCCGGCTGCCAGGCGCTTTGTGAACCTGCCTTCTGGGCGGGCTATGATCGGGGATCGGTGGAGGGCTTTCGCGACTACTTTCGCCAGCTCACGGAGTACGAGCCCGCGCGGGCGGCCAAGTTCGGCATTCCCCATTTCACCTGGCTCTGCATCAACCCGAAGGAAGCGGATGACGTGGTCTTCGGTCGCGAAGTGCTCGCCATGATTCCCGACTTCCTCGACCAACCAACCGTCCTTGGCATCGGCGAGATCGGACTGAACAAGAACACGCGGAACGAGCACACCATCCTGGAAGAGCACATCGCCCTCGCCCAGGAGCGCGACCTTCCCATCCTCGTTCACACGCCGCACCTCGAAGACAAACTCAAGGGCACCCGACTGATCGTGGATGCCATGAAGAACGCAAACGTGAATCCCGATCGGGTCATCATCGATCACGTCGAGGAGCATACCGCTGCCATCGCCCTCGACGCCGGTTTCTGGGCGGGCATGACACTCTATCCGGAATCCAAGTGCACGCCCGCACGCGCCATCGATATTCTGGAAACGTTCGGCAACGAACGCATCTGGATGAATTCCGCGTGCGACTGGGGAATCTCCGATCCGCTGGCGGTCGTGAAGTGCGCCCTCGAAATGAAGAAGCGGAAGCACACCGGGGAACTCATCCAGAAGGTCATCTTCGAAAACCCGAAGACCTTCTTGAGCCAGAGCCCGAATTTCAAGTTGCCAGGTCCCGACTGAGTTCGCTGAAGTCCCTCGCTTGGTTGCCCCCTCAGGCCTCGGAACCTCACTTCGCGTCCACCCTCAATCGCACAAACTGCCGGGCTTCCGCCGAGACCAGGGTCGGAAGGCGCATGCTGATCACGTCGAGTCCGGGCTGGGCCGAGGCATTGTGGGTCACCACTTCGTGATGTCCTGCCAAGTGACCTTAACTGTCATAGTACTAGAGTCGTAGTAGTAGGAAACTACGTCCACTACCGCGTGAATGCCGATGGCTTTGAGATCCGGGAGGCCACCCTGGCGGAGGTGGAGGCTCACCATGATGCGCTCCGTCCCGCTGACCCCCAGCTCCCCACCCGGAATCTCGCAGTCACCGCCTTCCTGGCCCTGGACACCATTGGCTTCGGTGACTCCGACGCCTTCGGGGTGAACGCTGCCAATCTCGCCACCCTGCGCACCTTCAACCTCGGCGCGGATGCCGTGCCGGATGGCTATGCGCTCCCCTTCTACTTCTACGATGAGTTCATGAAGTTCAACGGATTCTACGACGACCTCACCGCCATGCTCGCCGACGTGGATTTCCAGTCCAGCGTCCAGACCCGCGAGGAGATGCTCAACATCACTGCACCCACCGGCACTCCCTACCTGCTGGTGCGCTCATCGAACCAGGTGGCCGAGGGGGTGCTGATCATGACCCCGGCCCACCTGGACCAACTGGAACCGATGCTGACCACCATCCACAACGAGTTTCGCAATCTGTACGGTGTCCCGGCGCAGGAGGAGTTCGCGATGGAAGTGGAGTTCAAGATCACCAGGCAGGGAACCCTCGTCATCAAGCAGGCCCGACCCTGGCTCTACTGAGAGCAGCTCACCGCCAGCGCGCAATTTCCTCACTTTTCCGCGTCCCTTCGCGTCCATTCGCGGTTAGAACCCCGGCGTGCAACTCGATCACGACCACCACCTCTCCTACTGCACCAACATCCACCCCGCCGAAACGTGGGAGGAAACCCTAGGTGCCCTGCAGGAGCACACCCTCAAGGTCCGTGACATGGTGGGGGCAGCCACTCTTCCATCCGGCAGCCAGCCTCAGGCATCCCGTCGTTACGCCATCGGCCTGCGACTCTCTGCCTGCGCCGCCGAGGAACTGCTCAAGAACGACAATCTCCCGCGCTTCCAGAACTGGCTTGCGGAGGAGAATTGCTACGTTTTCACGATCAACGGCTTTCCCTACGGCGCCTTCCATGGGACCCGCGTGAAGGAGAACGTCTACCGCCCCGACTGGTCGACCCCCGAGCGCCTCACCTACACCAACCAGCTCTTCGAGATCATCTCGCAGCTTGCGCCCGAAAGCGGGGAGGGCTCGGTCTCCACCCTGCCGGGATCCTTCAAGGCCTTCAACGCCGACGAGTCCGCAATCTTCCGGAACCTCGAAGCCTGCGCGCGCCATATCGAAGAGCTCTCCGGCAAGACCGGTCGTGATCTCCACCTCGGCCTCGAACCCGAACCCCTCGGCCACTTCGAGAACACGCAGGACACCCTCGCCTTTTTCGAGCGACTGTTGGATCAATCCGAGGATCCCGACCTGCTCCGCCGCCGGCTCGGCCTCAACTACGACACCTGCCACTTCGCAGTGGAGTTCGACGATTGCCGCGAGTCCCTCGACGCCTTCCGGCAGGCTGGCCTCCGCATCTCCAAGGTTCACCTCTCAAATGCCCTCGCCTTCGATCCCGGCGATCCCACCGCTCTCGATGCCATCAAGGCATTCGACGAGCCCACTTACCTCCATCAACTCATCCTCAACAACCAAGGCAAGCTCACGCGCTTCACCGATCTCCCCGAGGCCCTGCCAGGTCTGAAAACTGCCCCCGCTGCCCAGGATAACCACTCTGAATCTCGCGTTCATTTCCACATCCCCCTCTACTCCGAACCTCTACCCCCGCTCCGCTCTACCGTGGACCACGTCTCCGATCTCCTCGCCTACCGCCGCGACCACCCCGAATTCTGCACCCACTTCGAAATCGAGACCTACACCTGGGGCGTCCTTCCCGGCGACCTGCAGAAACCAATCGTCGACCAGATTGCGGAGGAGTACCGCTGGGTCCTCGCTCAACTCTAACTGTGGCAGCGCTCATCAGGCGCCACACGCTGCAACCCATCCAGACCGACTGAAAAACTCCTTTGCCCTCTGCGCCCTTTCGCGGTTCAACTAGCCCCGCCCGCGCGATCCCGTAATGCCCGCCACCATCCGCCAACGCCTGATCGACCTTCTCGCCATCGGCCGGGTTGCGAATCTACCCACCGTCTGGTCCAACGTGATCGTCGGTTTCCTGCTCGCCTGGAGCACCGCCGACGTTTTCTTCCTCGCCCAAGTAAGCACAGACGAAGTCGTCTTCAGGTCCAATCTCGTCGCCCTCGCCCTCCTCCTCCTTGGCACGAGCTGCGCGTATCTCTTCGGCACCTATCTCAACGACTGGAAAGACGCCGAATTTGATCGCGAGCATCGACCGGAACGCGCCATTCCGAGTGGCCGCTGGTCCCGGCGGGCGATCCTCTGCCTCGCCCTTTCCTTCGCCGTGGTGGCGGCCACCTGCTTCATCTACCTCGGGTTCAATCAACTCCCCATGGTCGTCTGGGGTGCGGCACTCCTTGGTTGCATCGTGATCTACACCTTCACCCACAAGAAAACCCCGCGAGCCATCATCCCGATGGGACTTTGCCGGAGCATCCTCTACGCCCTGGGATTCTTCGTGGTCTATGTGCCCACTCTGCAGAACCACACTTTCGCCACGGGCCCGACTGTTTCGCCTCTCGACGACCTCCGCAGCCACTCCCTTCTCATCCTCATCCTGATGGCGATGGGCATCCTTTGCTATGTCGGCGGACTCAGTCTGGCCGCACGTTACGAGAGCCGACCTGAGAATCTGAGGATTCCGCGCGCCTTCCTCTGGTTCCTCATATTCTTTCCCTTCCTCACCCATAGCTGGTGGTGGATCTGGGAGCGCCCGCCTTTCCTCGAAGGCTGGGAGCTTGCCATTCCTGTGCTCTGCGGACTGCTCCCCTTCCTCTTCTGGACCACCCGGGCACTCTTCGTCCTGCGGAACAACATCCCCGACTTCGTCTCCCGCGCCCTCGCCGGTCTCTGCCTCGTCGACCTCCTCGCCTTCCCTGGGATTGCCGCCACCATCCGCACTGGCTGGTTCCCCCTCGACGCCTACCCAATCCTCCTCGCCTTCATTCCCCTCTCCCTCTTCCTCGTCGCTCTCCTCCTGCAACGAATTGCTCCCGCGACGTAGGAGAGAGATTGCCCACGGCTATCTCCACATCTCGAACGAGTGCGCCGAAAAGCCTGCTCCGAAACTCGTCAGCCAGAGCCGTCGATCGTTTCCATCATGCTTCAATCGCTCCTCGAGCGCGAACAGCACGCAGGGGCTACTACAGTTTCCGTAGTTTTTCAGAATCTCCCAGGTCTCTCCCAACCGATAGCCCGACAAGCATTCCTCGAGCGCCTCCACCACGTCGCGCCCCCCCGTGTGCGCGATGACCTGGTCCGGATCTGCGCTCCGCTTTTTAAAGAGGTCCTGCACCGCGCGCCCCGCCAGCTCCGGCACACTGCGGTGCAGCTTGTTCTTCAGCTTTCCGCCCGCATTCACAAAGCGGATCTTCTCGCGATCCTCGGGCCGGTGCACGGTGTGAAACTGCCCCGCCTGGTATTGTCCCTCAGCACCCTCTCCCCGCCAGATTGCGGCCGCCGCGCCGTCGCCAAAGAGGCACAGGCTGACGAGCACGCAAGGCTCATCGTCGAGGTAGAATGCCGCTGAGCAAACCTCCACCGCAACCGTCGCCACCGTCGCACCGGGATTCGCTGCGAGAAATCCCTGCGCAGCACGCAACATCGGCACCGTTGCTCCGCACCCGAGTCCCACCACGTCATTCAGGTAGATGTCATTCCGCATCTCCAGGTCCTCGGCTACATGACTGCTCACCCCGGGACAGAGGTAGCCGGTGCAGGTGCAGACAAAGAGGGCATCCACCTCTCCCGCCTTCAGCTCCGCGACATCGAGGGCCTTGGCGAGCGCTTCGCCGGCCAGCCTGGGCGCCTCTTCCTCAAAGTCGTTGTTCAAGCGTTCCGCCTCACGCGTAAACATCTCGCGGGGATCGCCGAGGGCAAAGTGGCGCTTCTCGATTCCCGAGTCTCCGGCAAGGATCTTGAAGAGAATATTGCGGGAGCGCTCCTTCAAGCGCCCCACCGCCGGGGACTGCCTTGCAATTTCCAGGCAATCGGCCTGGGAGTAGGCATCGGGAGGAAAGGCGCTGGCGAGTGACTGCAGGAACATGCGGGGAAAAGCCAATCTGGACGTTCAATCCGCCCTGTCAAATACGCGTGTGCCGTATTCGTGCGATTGCGGGCGCATCACTCCGCAGTGGAAAATGTTCGACCATGACGAGATCGGGCGCATCGTAGCCTAACTTCTCGAGAAAGGAGAGGAGTCATCGATAAAATGGGTGTCGACACCGAGGTGACAATTGTTGGTGGCGGACCGGCCGGTCTTGCCACCGCGATTGCCTTGGGACGCCGCGGCGTTCGCGTGGCCATCCTCGACCAGCAGTCCCTGCCGGCCGACAAAGTCTGTGGAGAGGGCATCATGCCACCCGGCTTGCAGTTCCTTGAAGAGGTCGGCGCCAACAGCCTGATTTCGACCGCGGACAAGTTTCCGTTTGCCGGCATTCACTACCTTTCCCGAGGCGGCCATTCTGCGCAGGCGGAATTCGAAGCCGGCCCCGGGCGCGGGATTCGCCGCATTGCCCTCTCCGCGGCCCTCCGTGAAGTGGCGACTGGAATGGCCGGCGTCACCCTTCACCAGGGAGTCCGCGTCACCGGCGTCCAGCGCACAGAAGGGCAGATGAACGTCCACTGCGCGGACCGCGACCCGGTGAGTTCCCGCCTGGTGGTGGGTGCCGATGGACTGCGCTCCCGGGTGCGCCGCTGGGCCGGCTTGGAGCGAGGCCCGGCCCGGCGTCAGCGCTTCGGAGTGCGCCAACACCTGCGCCTCGCGCCATGGAGCCGCTTCGTCGAAGTGCACTCCGGCCCCGATCTCGAAGCCTACGTGACCCCCTGCGGTCCGGACTGCGTCGGGGTTGCCATTCTCTGGGAACCCAGGCGCTGCCCATGGGCCATGACCGGGGACGGACTCTTCCCCTCCCTCCTCGAAACCATCCCCGCCCTCCACGAACGACTCAGGGGAGCGGAACCTGCGAGCGCTCCACGCTCCACCGGTCCCTTCGAGCAAGCCACCTCCCGCCGCACCACCGACGGCATCGCACTCCTCGGAGATGCCTCCGGTTATCTCGATCCCTGCACGGGCGAAGGCCTCACCCTCGCATTCAGGCAAGCCCTGGCCCTCGAAGCCTCGGTGGTGCCCGCTCTCGAGAGGCATCCTTCGGGCGTTCTCGGGGTCCGCTCTTTGCGTGGATACGAGCGCAACTGGCGCAAGATCATGCGCCCTTACTTTTTGTCCACGCGCGCCATGCTCTTTTGTCACAGGCACCCCGCCCTCTTCGAGCGGCTCATCAAGTTTGGCGCCCATCGCCCCGACCTGCTCCGTCATCTCTTCTCCTTCAACATGGGAACGGGTCCTCTCCTTCCGAGCGTGGGGCGCGCAGCACGCTGGTTCCTTGCCCCTGCACCCCATGCAGAGAACCCGTGATGCTCTCCGTGATCCGGACGCCAAGAGGGACCTGAACCGGGCCCTCTTTGATCGCATCGCCGGCCCGCTATGAGATCGCCACTCTCCTCGCTGATCCATATCCGGAGGCCCGCATTCTCGGACTCGGTCTCAGCAGCAGGTTGATCGTCCTCGCCCGTCGCCGACCTCTGGGGCGGCCTCGTCGGGCTCGCCCTTCACTTTCGACCTTCGACATATCGCTCCATCACGGAGAGCCTTGCGACCTATCCGGGAAGTGCTCGCTTGCGAGCAATCTTCGTCGAGTGCGGCTTCGAAGTTGTCGCACAGCACCGGCACTTCTTTGGCATGACGGAACGCATCGAACTTCAGAAACCCACCGCTTGAGCACACGCTCCAGCCAAGACCACCCTGGCCGATTCCGCCTCGTGGACCGATACGGCCGGCTCCTCCTGACCCACCGTCGTCCCTCTTCTTTCATCTCTCGCGAACCGCCCTCCGCGCCGTCCTCCCCCCGAGGAAGACCACGACCACGAGCCCACCGGCCCGCTGGCTTGGATCGCCACCATGATCATTCGCTTGTCCGCGCCCATCACGCTGCTCGCTCTTGCGGCCACTGCGGTTCTCGGCTGGTCGGCCCCCCAGCTCAAATCCGACATCGTCTGGACCGAGACCCTTCCTTCCGACAGCGAAATCACGCGCGCGATGGAGCGCTGCGATGAAGATTTCAGCGGCGCCCTCCAAGCCTTCGTGGTGGGGAAAGAGGAACGCGTGGCTCAACGCCGGCGCCGCCGTGCCGAAAGGCGGTAGGCACCTCGCAAGGTGCAACGTTCAGTGAGCTCCCACTCACCGGGCTCGATCCCCAACAGTTCAGGTAGCTCCCCTCGCCGAAATCCGGCCCGGATGCTCACCAGCATATCGTAGCGGGTGACCCGGTTCAGCAGGGGCCAGAGGCTCACCCCCTGCACCTGGGTGCGCAGCGCCCGGAGCGGTTCACAAATGTGGATCTCCTCGCCGCGTCGCATCGTCCTTCCCAGATCCCTCAACTGAGCCCCTTCAAAATGGTGCAGGAGATGATTCGCCACCACGATGCCGCCCTCCTTCACATTCTCGGCGAGGACCTCCTGCACATCCCCTTGGACCCACTTGATTTCCGGTGGCAGATCGGTCGGGCGGGGGGCCAGGTCCAAGCCCACCAACTCCAGCCCGGTCTGGGGCAATTCGCGCAGGAAAGCCCCGTCCCCCGCTCCCAGCTCGATCACGCGACCCTCTGCGCGGCCCGCCAGGCGCCTCCGCATCCAGCGGAAATTCCCCATCAACCCGTTGATGAACCGCAGGTCCCGCCGGCTGCGGAGCGCATCCGGATCATCGAAGGGCAACTCATCGAGGAGTTCCGGCTGCACCACGCGTCCCACCGCGCGAAACTCCACTGGCCAGGACAAAGGCGCAACTGGTAAGTTCCCCTTGTGCGCTTCCTCACCTTCCTGCCCCTGGTTCTCACTCTCCTCCTCGCGAGCTGTATCGAGGGCGAAGAAGAACTCTGGCTGGAGCGCGACGGCTCGGGCCGTCTCGAGGCCACCTACAAGATGCCGCCGCTCGTCATGCGGAGTTTTGGCGGCCCGGAAGAACTGGTCAAGACCCTCAAGGAAGCCAGCGCACGCGACCAACACGTCAACCTCACCCACGTCTCCCACCGCAGCGAAAAGGGCCAGGTAATCCTCGAGTTCTCGGGCACCTTCGACGACCTGCACAAACTCTGCACCTTCCCGCAACGCCAACTTCGCGATCCCGACGAACCAGACAAGCCGACCAAGGCCGAAGCCCTCTTCGGCGAAACCGACCTCGATATTTCCATACGCGGCATCTCCTACTATCGCACCATCGACATCTCCAGCGTCCTTCCCAAACTCATCAGCAGCGCCCCCCACCGATTGAAGGATTCCTCATTCCACTACATCCTGAATCTCCCGATGCCGGCCAGCGAAACCAACGCGCCCACCCTCTCCTCCGCAGAGCACAAGCTTGAGTGGACCTTCCTCCTCCGCGACTACGTCAACGAACCGATGATCCTCTCCGCCGAGTGTCCACTGCCCCTCCCGAGGAAACTCTGGCTCCTCGGCCTTCTCCCCATCGCGGTCCTGGTGGCGATCTTTCTTTTCCGAACCAAGCGCTCGCTGCATCAACTCGAATCCGCGGCAGCCAGCCGGTAGTCCCCGGGGGCATGGTGGCCACAGATCAACCCCTGCGAGGTCGTGCATCCCGCTTACCCCAACTTCCCAAACACTTGGGACGCCTGCGGATCCACCACGAACCTTCCTGCCAGGGCCTTGCGGCCCAGGAGCATCGGACACTTCATCACCGATCGGTCCGCCAGGCTCAGGCGGACCATCCACTCGCGACGCCCGATCAGCAACTTGGCGGCTCCGCGACTTGCTCATCCTTGATTCAGGAGGCTCTTCGCCATCGATTTTGCTTCCTTGCTCTCGCCGCCCAACATGCGCATGAGCTCTCGAACGCGCTCCTCGCCGGCCACTTCCTGCAGGGATGAGATCGTTCTCCCCTTGGTGACCTTCTTCCGCACCAGGAAGTGCTGCGAGGCCATGGCGGCCACCTGTGGGAAGTGGGTGATCGCCACCACCTGGTGCTTCGCTCCCAAGGCTGCCATCTTCTCACCCACCGCCCGCGCAATCTCACCGCCCACGTTGGCATCGATCTCGTCAAAGACCATGAGCGGCGTGCGATCCTGCTTCGCCAACGCACTCTTGATCGACAACATCACCCGCGAAATCTCACCGCCCGAGGCAATCTGCCGAAGGGGCTTGAGAGGCTCGCCCGGATTGGGGCCAAACCCAAATTCGACACTCTCCAAGCCTGCGGCCGCGGGCTCCTCCCGCGCCTGCAAATTCACTTCAAAGGCGGCCTGCTTGAATCCCAACTCCCCGAGATGCCTGCGGATCTCCTTGGCCAACCGGGGCGCGGCCTTGCGCCGCTTCTCACTCAACGCGGCGCCCGCGCGATCCACCGCCTGCCGGGCTTCCACGGCCTCCCGGGCGAGCTCTTCGAGCAACTCGCCGCGGTTTTCCACCGCCTCCAATCTCGCCGCGGCCCTCGCCCCGCTTTCCACCACCTCCTCCAGGCTCGGCCCGTACTTGCGTTTCAAATTCTCCAACACATCGACCCGTTCCTCCAGCGCGGCGGCCTGCTGCGGATCGATATCGATTTCTCCGAGGTAGTGTTCCAGTCCGCGACCGAGGTCCTCCAATTCCACCACCGCGGTTTCCAATCCGCTCGTCCACTCCCGCGCGGCGGGATCGTTCTTCTCGATCTCGATCACCAGGCGCTGAAGCTCGCGCACACGGTCCATCACCCCGGCCGCCTCACCGCTCACAAGCCCCAGGGCCTGGCCGGTCACCTCCACCAGCTTGGCACTGTTGGACGCCCGCTTGTAGCGCTCCTGCAATTCCCCTTCCCCGGCCGGATCGATCTCAGCCGCTTCGATTTCCTCCACCTGGTGCCTCAAGAGCTCCAGTTCCTGCTCGCCCGCCTCCTCCGCGTCGCGCAACTCTTCCCACTTCGCCTGCTTCTCCCGCCAATCGATCCAGCTCTCCTTGTAAGCGTCACCCGCCTTGCCCGACGCCGCGTAAGCATCGAGCATGAAGAGCTGCCGCTCGGTCGAGAGCAGCGACTGGTGATCATGCGGCCCGTGCAAGTCGACCAGGTTCTGTCCGAGCGATTTGAGCACAGTCAGGGTTGCGGGCGAATTGTTCACAAACTGCTTGTTTGACGAGGAGCCCACCACCCGCTTTATGAGCAACTGGCCGTCCTCACAGGGATCCAGCCCCATTTGCGCGAGGACTCGATTCACCCCCGTCGAATCGGGCAAGTCGAAGACGGCCTCCACCTGGCACGCTTCCTCCCCGGTCCGGATCAGCCCCTTGTCCGCACGCTCTCCCAAAATGAGCTTCAGGGCACCCACGATGACCGACTTGCCCGCACCGGTTTCACCGGTCACTCCCACCAACCCGCCGCCGAGTTCCCAATCGAGCCGCTCCACGAGGGCCAGGTTTCGGATTTTCAGGAGACTCAGCATCCGCTCTTTAAAACGCGCCCGATTATGCAATCATCCTGCCGCGTTTCAATCGCAGCCACACCCCCGCGTGAAAATTCCCAGTCGCGAGACCCTCAAACGCTGGATCTTCTCACGCGATGCACCTGTTTTCGTGCAGTTTGCCAAGTACGGCGCCTGCGGAGTGATTGGCACCGCGGTCCTCATCGGAATCGTCATGGCGCTCTCCCTCACCGTGATTCCGGCCATGGACGGGTCCCAAATCGATGGCGAACCGATCAGCGATGCCCTTCGCCAGCGAAATCTCATTATCAACAACGTCATCGCCTTCCCCTTCGCGAACCTCGCGGTCTACTACCTCAATGTCTGGCTCGTCTTCACCCGTGGCCGCCATTCGCGGTGGAAGGAATTCGGAATCTTCACCCTGGTGGCCGCCATCGGCCACTTCGCCGGAATCCTCGCGGGTCCCTTCTTGATTCAACGCTTCGGCATCCCCACTCTGGCTGCACAACTTTCCCTCATCATCACCTCCGCACTGGTCAACTTCCTCTGCCGCAAGTTCATCGTGTTTGAACGCTAACCATTTCTGCAATTCGAGATCTGAACTCTGACTTCCATACCACTGCCACCTTTCTCGGCACCGGCACCTCCGTCGGCGTGCCCGTTGTTGGTTGCGACTGCGCGGTGTGCACCTCGAGCGATCCCGGGAACGTGCGCACGCGGTGCTCGTTTCACCTGCAGACTCCGGAGGTCTCCGTCCTCATCGACACCGGCCCCGACCTCCGTGAACAGGCCCTGCGCGAAAATCTGCGCGAGGTCGACGCGGTCCTCTACACCCACGCTCATCTTGATCACGTCGTGGGCTTTGATGAACTCCGCGCCTTCTGTTGGCATCGCGACGATCCACTCCCGCTCTACGGTGGCTCAGAAACCATCGCGAGTCTGCGCCGCATGTTCCCTTGGGCGATGGAAAACACCAAACCCAGCTACGTGCGGCCCGCCGTCCACATTGTCGATGGACCCTTTTCCGTGGGGGACCTCGCAGTCACTCCCATTCCGGTTGAGCACGCCAGCATGGAGACCTTCGGCTATCGCTTCGCCCTTCCGGACGGGCACAGCCTCGCCTACCTCAGCGACGTCAAAGTCATTCCCGAATCCAGTCTTGCTCTTCTCGCAGACCTCGACGTGCTCATCATCGACGCCCTGCGCGTGAAACCTCACCCGACCCACATGACGCTCGAGGAATCCCTTGCCACCGCCGCAGCCCTACGACCCGGACAGGCGATCTTAACCCATCTCGCCCACGAGATCGAGTTCGCGACCATCTCGGCGGATCTTCCAGCCGGGGTCTCCCTCGCCCGGGACGGTCTCAAGTTGCTCTTTCAGGCCGATTCCCCCTGCGCTATGGTCGAACCCTCAAGCGCCGCGCCCCGATGAACCGCCTCACCTCCACGCTCCTCGCCCTCGCCCTGGGCCCGGGCGCTGGCTTCGCCGCAGCCGGCCCAAGAGCCATCACCCCGGAGTCCGTCGTGGTTCTCTACAACAGCGCAGAGGACGAATCAGAGATCCTTGCGCAGCACTACGCCAAAGCGCGCGAGATTCCCAAGGAGAACGTGGTCGGGCTGCCCCTCCCGACCACCGACGAGATGTCGCGGGTCGATTTCGACGCCAAGCTGCGGGATCCGCTCCGCAAGATCTTCGATCAGCGTGGGTGGTGGAAGCGCGCGAAGGGCGCCTCCGATCTCGTCCAACCGGTCTCCAACAAGGTTCGCTTCCTGGTCACCATGCGGGGAGTT
Organism: Roseibacillus sp.; assembly: GCA_046581525.1. Lineage (GTDB taxonomy): Bacteria > Verrucomicrobiota > Verrucomicrobiia > Verrucomicrobiales > Akkermansiaceae > Roseibacillus_B. The sequence goes on from JAYGGC010000094.1 coordinate 29,321, forward strand.
CCGTTCAAGGTTGCCCGCACTCCCGCATCCATTCCCGAACAGAAGGGCAAGAAGCGCAGACACTACCCTCCCTCGGTCGAAGGCGACGAAGCGTCGGTCGATTCCGAGCTCAGCCTGCTCGGCGTCGAGGGCTACTCGATCAAGGGCCACCTCAACAATCCCTACTTCGGGAAGGACGATTCCGTGATGTCTCTCGAGAGCACCTCCTTCCTCGTGGTTGGGCGCCTCGATGGCCCCTCCTTCGCGCTGTGCACCCGCCTGATCGACGACGCCGTCGCGATCGAGCAGGAAGGATTGTGGGGGATGGCCTACCTCGACCTCGCCCGGAAGGGAGCAGGCTACGAGGCCGGAGACAACTGGATTGAAAACATCGCCAGGATGAACAAGCGGGCGGGCATTCCCAGCGTCATCGATCGCCATCGGGACACCTTCGTGACGAACTATCCCATGCGCGAGGCGGCGATCTACTTCGGCTGGTATGCCCACAACCGAAACGGCCCCCTTCTCAACCCCGGGTTCAACTTTCGCCGCGGCGCGGTGGCCGTCCACCTCCACTCCTTCAGCGCCTACGAACTGCGTCATCCGCAGAAGCGCTGGTCCGGACCTCTCCTCAACAGGGGTGCCGCTGCCACCGTCGGCAACGTCTACGAACCCTTCCTCCAACTCACCCACCATTTCGACATCCTCTACCAGCGCCTCCTGCAGGGCTACACCATCGGGGAAGCAGCTGCCATGTCGATTCCCGCACTGTCGTGGCAGGGGGTCCTCTTGGGGGATCCCCTCTATCGCCCATTCTCCAGCGAGGTTGCCACCGACCCCAAGGCCGGAGAGAATCGTGAGTTCATGACGTTGCGGAAGGGGTTCCACCAGTGGAAAGACGACCCGGAAACCCTCGTCACCAAGCTCCGCACCGCCGCCAACAAGTTGCACAGCGGGTTTCTCTTCGAAGCCCTCGGCCTCCTCGCTCGCGAGAACGGGGAAGAGGAACAAGCCGCGGCATTTTTCAAATCCGCCCGCGACATGTTTCTCAATGATGTCGACAAGCTCCGCCAGGATCTTCACCAGGTTGATCTTCACCGGACTACGGGCGACAAGAACTCCGCCATCCTCCTGCTCCGCAAGATTGAACCGCGCTACGCGAAACTGCCCGAGGGCAAATCGATCACCGCCCTTCTCAATATCATCAATCCCCCGGCCCCGCCGCCGGTGAAGGTCGAACCCAAGAAGAAGTAGCAAGTCGTTGCTTCAGGCCTTTCCCGACACCCCGGACTTCCAAGTGGTCGCCGTCTCGGGCTCTCCGGGACCTGGGCGAACTGCACGAGTTTTTCCCGCCGTCGTTCACCGTGCTCATTTCGTCACCGCTTCCATGCCCTCAAGATTGGCCAAACGTCCGGCAGCCTTGATAACTTCGATGGATACAGACCCGGCACATACAGTCCTTTGCCCTCCGGCGACTCCTCCGTTTGGGTTACCTCCCCTCGCAGACTACAGAATCGGCCAAAATTGCTGGAGCCCACACCAATTTTGTTCGTAACTTGGAATTCTCAATCCACAGCAACCCACTCATGAATGACCGGCGAACCCCGCTTTCTCTTCGGACGCTCCTCCTGTTCTTGTCACTGACCACCGGTACATTCGCCGGCGTCGGCGACGGCGTCTCCATTCCCTTCCAGGAAGACTTCGAAGCTCCCTTGGGTCCCGCCTGGACCGTTTCCGGCACCGGCACCTTCCGCACCGAACTCAGTACTTCCAATGCTCCGCACGGTGGCGCCCAACACCTGCAGATGGACTCGACCACCAACCAAAGCAATGCCCGCAATGAACTCACCATCACGGTTGACCTGACCGGACAGCAGGGTGTCGAACTCTCCTTCTTTGCGAAGGAGTTCGGCGATGAGGTAAGCCCGTCCCCGCCTTCGCCCTTCTCCGGTGGAGCAGACTTTGACGGAGTGGCAGTCAGTTCCGACGGCAACAACTGGTACACCATCTTCGAGTTCCCGGCAGGATTTCCCGTCTATACTCAATTCATCATCGATCTCGACGCCGCGATTGCCACCCACGGGCTCACCTACAACAACACGTTTCGCATTCGCTTCAACCAGTTCGACAATTCCCAGATCGCCACCGACGGAATCGCCATCGACGACGTGAGCATCGGCCTGGCCTTCGTGGCAGGAGTGGCCTCCCTTCCTTTTCTCGAGGACTTCGAGGCTCCCCTCGGCGACCATTGGAGCGTTTCCGGGGCCGGCCCCTCTCAGGCGGGCCTCAGTCCCGATGACGGTCCGCAGGAAGGGGCCCAGCATTTCGTGATGGACACCACCGGCGACGGAGGCAGTGCCCGCAATGAACTCACCCTCACCATCGACATGGAAGGGCAAACAAACATGACGCTCGAATTCTGGGCCAAGGAATTCGACGATGAATCACAGCCGCCGCCTGTCGCTCCATTCGTCGATGGCTCCGATAACTCGAACTATGACGGAGTCGCGATCAGCACCGCCGGCATTCTCTGGTACTCGATCTTCAGTTACCCCGATTCATTTCCTGACTACACTGAGTTCAAGCTCGATCTGGATTCCGCCATCGCCGCCCTCGGACTCAGCTACAACGACAGCTTCCTCATCCGCTTCACTCAGTACGACAACATGCCTGTCCCCTCAGACGGCATCGCGATCGACAATATCCGGATCTACTCGGACCTGAACCCCGAGATTGTCCTGGAACATCCACCCGGGATTTCCATGGTTGACGGAAGCTCCGAGGTGAAATTCGGAAACGTAAAACTGGGCTCCAGCACCACCCGCGACATCACCGTCCACAACATCGGGACCGCGGACCTCACCAGTTTTTCCATAACGATCGACGGTGCAAATTCGGAAGACTTCGTCATTTGGGTAGCCCCGACCCCGGTGGTCCCCCCTGGCCAAAACACAACCCTCACCGTCCAGTTCGTTCCCTCCGATGTCGGTGTCCGCACCGCGATGCTCCACTTCGCCAGCAATGATGCCGACGAAAGTCCCCTCGACTTCGATCTTTCGGGAACCGGCGTCAGCGGGGCAGGCCATTCGCTCACCCTCCCCGCCGAACCTGAGCAGGGGCATCATCTCAACGTTCCACTCCGCGCCCAACCCCGAACCATCCAATACATCTACGACCAGTCGCTCCTGACATCGCTGCCTCCCGGTTCCGTCCTCACCGGGATGGCCTTCCGTATCAACGGAGGTGGAACCCCCTGGCCGGCGGAGGACCTGACTTGGCCGGACTTTGACGTGCAATTCAGCGCCAGCAACCACGGCGCCGGTCAGTTGAACAATGTGTTCAGCGAAAACATTGCCGACGACGCGGTGACGGTCCGAAGTGGCACCTTGACCGTGGTGAAGCGCGGATATCCAGGTGGCGCAACGCCCAACGAGCTTGGTCCACAGATCGCGTTCACTACGCCCTACACCTATAACGGAGGCGACTTGCTGATCACGATCCGCCATAGTGGAAATGGACTCTCCCACGGGCTCCTCGATGCCGCCTCGGACGTGCCCGGCGTTCACCAGGGCATCTGGTCCGACACCTCGGATGCCTACACCGCGGTGAGCACTACAGCTGGGGGCAACTCCCCGGTTACCCACCTCAGGTTCACCCCGCCACCCGGATACCTCTACAACCTGTGGAACACCGCCATGTTCACTCCGGCCCAACTTGGCGATCCCGCGATCAGCGGAGCACTCGCCGATCCGGAAAAGGATGGTGTCCGCAACCTGTTCGAGTACCTCTTCGACTTGGACCCTCATGGTTACGACGCGACGCCCTGGCAGTTGACCACCGAGACCGTTGGAGCTGACGACTTCCTCAAACTGTCGTTCAGTATCCCCGAATTGTTTGCTGATGACGCGAACCTCCTCGTGGAACAGTCTTCCTCTCTCGACCCCGCCGGGCAGTGGACCATCCTGGCGAGCAAGGAGGGCACCACGGCATGGATTTCGAGCAATGAGAGCGTGATCACGCAGGCCCCCGCTGCGGGCGGGCGCATTGCCATCACGGTGCGCTCCCCCAGCCCTATCAACAACCCGGACCCGGAAGCCTACCTCCGTCTCCGAGTTGTCATTCCGTAGAGCCTGGCCCGTCACTTTTTGGCCTTCACCCGGGCTCGGATCGGGGCGTAGGGATCACTCGGCCGCTGCGAGGGATCAACATACTTTGCCAGGTCCCGCATCGCGATCACGGTGCAGCCCGCCTTCTTCAGGTAGGCCATGTAATTCTTGAAGTCCTCGGGATCGCAATGGACCCACGAGTGATCGAGAGCGGGCACTCCGTGAAAACAGAGCACCGCGATCTTTCCATCCTTCGCCTGCCCGACGGCCCACTTGAGATCCTCCATCCCCCAGTCCGGCCCGGCGTATCCCGTGGTTGGGACAAGTAACGGGTGGTCGGTCTTCGGGTCGTAGGCGGGTCCGCGTGCACCGCTGTGCCCATCCTTGTGCTCCGGTCCCACCCCGCGCCGCGCGAAGTGATACTGCTTCTTGATCAACTCCTCGACACACGCCAGGTTGTGCGAAAATCCCGGATAGCAGAACGTCTTCGGCTTGGGGATCTTGTATTCGGCACAACGTTTTTCAATGGAGTCGATCTCTTCCAGGATCTGCTCCCGTGAGAGCCCCGTCAGATTGGGATGGCTCCGCGTGTGATTACCGATTTCGAAGCCCATCCTGTGCAGCTCCGCGATCTCGTCCCAAGTCGTGTAGTGCTTCTTGTTTTTGAGAAATCCAAGCCCCTCGGTCACAAAAAAAGTTGCCCCGAATCCGTACTTCTTCACCTCCTCGGCCACGAAGGATCGATCCGATTTGTTGCAATCGTCGATGGTGAGCACCACCAACTTGTCGGGAATCGGAACGAGCTTGAGGACCCGGTCCTCGGCGCTCAAGTTGGCAGTGGCTGACACCAGAACACCGACCGCCAGTGCGAGTAGTTGGGGCGATTTCATTCTGCTTTGCTCTCACCCCGATCGCGTCCTGTCAATCCCCCAGCACCCGCGGCTTCATTCTCGTCCAGCCCTCGTTCCAGGGATTCCCGATTCCCTTTTGGTGGAAGCCGCTCGCCTTCATGGTAATCTCGAATTTCAATTTGCTCCCGACGAGCTGGAGGGTGCCCTCCATCGCCTACTCCACCTTTTCGACGTAGGTTTTTCCATCGAAGGTGTAGCTGCCGCCGTGGTGAAAGACGACCTGGCCCGTCTTGGATCACACTGGGTGATGACCCACTTCCCACCCACCAGGATCTTGGTGCGCTTCACCCCATCTTCCCCCTTCATTTCCCAGGCTCCCTGGATGGCGAGCTTGGGATCCGCGATGATGGGAGGAGCCTTGGGGTCCTTGTCCTTGGCAGGGAGAGGCCGCGCACAGGCGAAGATCGCCACCAGCGGAATGAGCAGTCGGTTCATGATTCTAAGATGATCGAATTGCAGAATACTTGGAGAGGCGGGCTGAGTGCTTGGAGGTCGCAAGGCTCCCCTCCGTTCAGTAGCGCCCGAGAGGGGCCGTTTTGTCAGTGTGATCCCGTCGAGCAGCCAAATGGAATCCTCCTCGCCGCAGGTAAAGCTGCCCTTCCGAGGTACTTCCGAAGGTGGTGCCGGGCCTTTGTCCGGTGGTGCGCGTCCTTCCCCACTCGATGAGACAAGCCCGTCCCATCGCCAAAAACAAACAGAACACCACACACTCCCTTTGCTGTTCCAAGATACTCACCTGTAAATCATCCGTTTGCAGTCCTACGACTTGATGACTTCCCCGGTTTTCTCTAGCGAGAGCACCTGATGCCCTACGCTACCCTGCGCCACGATGTTCACAGAGCGACGACTTTGGTCGCGGAGGACGGGGCGCGGCTTCCGCCGGAGATGGAACTGCAGTCGCTCTGGTTCGGCGGAGCGTTCGGGCGGGAGTTTACCACCACCACGGGTAAGTCCGTTCGCATCGTGCAGTTCGGCGAGTGGAATCACGCCGCCGGTCCGGACTTCCTGCACGCCGCGATTGAACTGGATGACGAGAAGCTCACCGGCCCCCTTGAGCTCGATCCCCACGCCGGCGACTGGGAACTGCACGGACACGCCGAGAATCCCAACTTTCGCGAGGTCATCCTCCACGTCGTTTTCGAGACGGGACACCGCACGCATTTCACCCGCAGCTGTGACGATCGCGAGATTCCCTGCGTGGTCATTCCGTTTGAGCTCCTCGACGACGCTCTCGACCACCCCCTTTACGCGCGCGCCAACAGCAAACTGGGCCGCTGCTCCGAGCCCCTCGCCAAGCTCCCCGCCGCCAGGGTGCACGACCTTCTTGCGGAAGCTGCCAGGTTCCGCCTCACACGCAAGGCACGTCACTTGCAATGCCTCGAAGACAGCCACGGATTCGAGGAGGCACTGTGGCAATCACTGGCCCGCGCCCTCGGGTATGGACCGAACAAACTGGCCATGACACTGCTTGGTCAACGTGTCCCCCGCCGCGCGCTCCGTGCTCACCGCACCAATGCGCAACGCGAAGCCCATCTCTTCGGCGCGGCCGGCTTTCTTTCGCCCGACCTCCACGAGAAGGCCCTCCCCGATTCCAAGCGCTATCTTACCGCTCTCTGGCGCGACTGGTGGAAGCTGCGAACCGGCCGTGAACCTGACCACTCGCGCACTCTCCCCTGGAAGCTCGGCGGCATGCGCCCCACAAACCATCCGCACCGGCGCCTGGGGGCCCTCGCGGCGGCGTCGGCGCAGTGGGCTCGTCTCGCCAAACCGGCCCAACGCCCCTCCGCCGCCTCCATGGAGCGCCTGCGCACGCGCCTCCTTGAACTGGAGCACCCCTTCTGGAATCACCGCTACACCCTGCGCTCCAAACCCACCGCCCGGCCGATCGCTCTCTGCGGAAAGGCCCGCGTCGACGAGTTCCTGGCCAATTACTACATCTCTAGTTTCTGGCGAACGAATCAGGACCACGCCTGGGCCACCTACTGCAAACTCCCCGCCGGCACGACCAGCGACTCGGTCCGACGGGCCACCACCCGCCTCTTCGGCAAGCGCCCCGACCGCCGCCAATTCCTCAGGAAACTCTGGCAACACCAAGCCCTCCTCCAAGTTTACCACGACTTCTGCCTCGAGGATTCGTCCGACTGTGAACAGTGTCCGTTTCCCGAACAACTTCTCCGCTGGTGAAGATTGCCACGCAGGGGAACGTAAACGAAGAGACCTGCCCCGCCATCCCTCAATCTCGCCAATCTGAACACTGCCTCCTGTCCCTGACTCCTCCGTCCCTCCAGAACCATGTCTCCAAGCCAGTCCCTCCTCGCCCTCAACATGCTGCCCAAGCTGGGCCCGATCCGCATTCGGCGCCTCCTGGACCGCTTCGGCGATGCAGAGGGGATCTTCCATGCGCGCGAAAACCAACTGATCACCGTCAATGGAATCGGCGGCGAGCTGGCACGAATCATCCGGAACTGGGAAGACCACGTTGACTTGAGTGGCGAGGTGGCGGCCATCAAGGATCGCGGGCTTACGGTCCTTACCGCCGAGGACGAGACCTGGCCGGAAACTCTCCGCCATCTTCCCGACGCCCCGCTCCTCCTTTATGTCTGGGGTGAGATCGATGAACGCGATCGACATGCGATCGGCATGGTCGGTTCGCGCAAAGCGACGCACTACGGGCGCACCTGCACGCAGAAGTTCTCGTTCCAGCTCGCGCACGCCGGCTTCACGATCATTTCCGGATTGGCCCGGGGCATCGACACCGCCGCGCACGAAGGGGCCATCGCGGCGGAAGGCCGCACCATCGCCGTTCTCGGTTCCGGATTGGGCCAACTCTACCCGCCCGAGAACATGGGACTCGCCGAGCGCATCGCGGACGGACACGGCGCGGTGATCTCCGAGTTTCCCATCGACACCAGACCGGACGCCCAGACTTTTCCACAGCGCAATCGCATCGTGGCCGGATGGTGTGAGGCCCTTCTGGTGGTCGAGTGCCCGGCACGTTCCGGCGCTCTCATCACTGCGAATCTGGCGGGCGAATACGGCAAGCACGTCTTCGCGATTCCCGGTCCCATCGATCGCGCGAGTTCGGAAGGCTGCAACGAACTCATCCGCACGGGCGGCATCCTGGTCACCAGCGGAGAACAGATTCTGGACGAATTGGCCCAGCTTCCCCTGGAATCAAGAACCGCGGCCCCCCTCCACGATCCCGCGTCCGAGCAGCTTCCCCACCTCACCAAGGAGGAACGCCAGGTCTTCGAACAGCTGGCCAGCGAGGAGCGAACCATGGACCAAATCATTGATGCTTCGGGACTTCCGGCCGCAACCGTGGCTGCCACGCTCCTTCGACTCGAGATGAAAAACCTAGCCAAACAGCTCCCGGGCTCGTATTTTGTAAGGCCCCCCTGACATTCGGGTTAACTTGATGATCAATTCAGCCGTTCAACTCACTTTCCCGTGCCCAACCTGCGGTGGATTTGTCACCCTGCGCACCTTCCGGGCGACTGGCCCCTGCCCTGCTTGTGGCACCGACCTGGCAGTCACTCTGCATGTCCACCCTGTGACTTGGGCCCCGGCGCCGGACCTCGCGACCGGCGCGAGCAACAAATTCGACGAACGCCGATTTCGACCGGTCGCAAACCCGCCACCGCAGCCGTAATTTGGGAACTTTTTCAGAACCCGAAGGGTTCTTGAAGAAGGGGCCCCGAAAAATTCGCCTTTCCAAAACCACCTCACGCACCGTATTTGGCGGGCCTCGATGTCGAAGACCCTCATCATTGCGGAGAAACCCTCCGTCGCGACCGATCTCTCCCGCGCTCTCGCCAGGTCGCTGGGAAAATTCGAAAAGAAAGGGAGGTCTCGCGATGCCCAGTACTTCGAAAACGAACACGCCGCAATCACTTCGGCGGTCGGGCACCTCGTCGAACTCAAGATGCCCACCGGCCCCAACGGAAAGAAACTCCCGTGGAATAATTTCAACGTCCTTCCCGCCATCCCGATAGAGTTCGAGCTGCAACCGATCGAACAGAGCGAGGGACGCCTCAAGCACATTCTCAAGCTGGCGCGCCGCAAGGACATCGACCTGATCGTGAACGCCTGTGACGCCGGTCGCGAGGGGGAGCTCATCTTCCAGTACATCCTCGAGATCGGCGGCATTAAGAAACCGGTCAAGCGGCTCTGGATGCAGTCCATGACCAGCGGGGCCATCCAACTGGCCTGGGATCAACTGCGCGAGGGGGCGGAGATGAAAAATCTCGCAGACGCTGCCAAGTGCCGTTCGGAATCGGATTGGCTCGTCGGTCTCAACTCCACCCGGGCCCTCACTTGCTACCGCTCCCGTCATGGCGGTTTCAACATCACCGCTACCGGCCGGGTGCAGACTCCGACCCTCGCCATTCTCGCCAAACGCGAGAAAGAGATTCAATCCTTCGAGCCCGCTCCCTATGCCGAGGTGCACGCGGATTTCAAAGTGTCGGCCGGGAGTTACCAGGGACGCTGGATCGACCTCGCTTGGAAGAAGGACCCCGAGAACGCCCACTCCCGCGCCGAGCGCATCTGGGACAAGAAGAAGGCAGAATCCATCCGCGTGCGGTGCGATGGCAAGACCGGCACGGTGAGCGAAGAGAAGAAGCCGCAGAAGCAAATCGCTCCGCAGCTCTACGACCTTACCACCCTGCAACGGGAGGCTCCCTTCACCGCCAAGAATACCCTCTCTCTCACCCAGGCCCTCTACGAGCGTCACAAGATGGTGACCTACCCGCGGACCGATTCGCGCTACCTGCCGGAGGACTACCTGCAGAACGTGATCCAGACCACCAGGGATCTCGCCGCATCCAATCTCGCGGTCGCCAAGTGGGCCGCCGACTCGATCAGGAATGATCGCATCACCTTTCAGAAGCGCGTCTTCAACAACGCCAAGGTCTCAGACCACTTCGCCATCATTCCAACCGGTCGGGTGGTGAAGCTGAAGGATGCCGAGGAGAAGCTCTACGACATGATCGTGAAGCGCTTCATCGCGGTCTTTTTTCCCCACGCCGAGTTCGAGATCACCAAGCGCCTGACCACCATCGATCACGGGGCGGAGCAGGACACCTTCCGCACCGACGGAAAGATTCTCGTCACTCCCGGCTGGCTCGCCGTTTACGGACGAACTGTCGGGGTGGCCAGCGGCAAGGACGAGCTCGTCCCGGTCACCGAAGGGGAGACCGCGCAGGTCGAACACATTGAGGTCGAGCACAAGGAGACCCTTCCGCCCGCCCGCTACAGCGAGTCGACCCTGCTCGCCGCCATGGAGGGCGCCGGGAAGCTCGTCGACGACCAGGAACTTCGCGAGGCCATGGCCGAGCGCGGCCTCGGCACCCCCGCCACTCGAGCAGCCACCATCGAAGGCCTCCTGCGTCAGAAGTATCTCGCCCGGGACGGCCGGGAACTGCACGTGACCGGAAATGGCCAACGCCTGATCGGACTCCTCGAGGAGATGGAGATCGAACCGCTCACCTCGCCCTCCATGACCGGCGACTGGGAAGCCAAGCTGCGCCAGATGGAGCACGGTCAACTGGATCGCGAAACCTTCATGAAGGAGATTGTGACCTTCACGGAGGACGTCGTGAGAAAGGCCCGTTCCCACTACGACCAAGCCGTCAATCGGACCTTCCCCGACCTGGCATGCGCTTGTCCGGAATGCGGCGCCAACACCCTGAAGAAAACCGACGCCACCTACGAGTGCCGTGAACCCGATTGCAAGTTTCGCATCTCGAAGTACATCGCCGGCCGGGAGTTGAGTGAAGAAGAGGCCAAGTTGCTCTTCACCTCAAAGTTTCTCGGACCACGCGATGGTTACCTCTCCCGCTTCAACAAGCCGTTTGAGGCCGCGATCGAACTGGTCCAGGACGTCTCCAAGACCGGGAAGAAGGGGCGTTTCAAAACGAACTTTGTCTTCGAGCAGGACGAACCGGAGGATCTCTCCGAAGATCAGATCGTGGCGCAGATCAGCAACGACGGCCAGTCCTTCGATCTCTACGAGACCGAGAAGACCTTCCAGGTTCCTGATCTCAAAACCAAAAAGGAGCCCGACGGGGTGAAGTTTTCCAAGCGCATTCTCTCCAACGAGATTCCGCGCGAGGCAGCGATCAAGATGCTCAACGGCCAGAAGAGCGATCTTCTCCAAGGCTTTGTCTCGAACCGCACCAAGCGAAAGTTCGCCGCCTTCCTCCTCTACGACTTCGAAAAGGGCCGGCCCACTTTCGAGTTCGAGGAACGGAAGAAAAAGGCCGCGAAGAAGAAGACGGCGGGCAAGTAGCGAACGCTTCACAACCTGAAGCTTGCGGCCGGGGTGCGCCATGCGACCTCGCCCATCATCAAAGAGCGCCCTCCCCCAACGGTGAGACTTGAGGAGAACCATCAATTCCCTCAAGAGATCCCAACAATAAACTGAGCTCGCTAGTTTAATTAACCGTACTTCAATTTCATTGTCTTGGGGCTGTCCGTGGATGAAAAAGGGTCTCTCAAAACTCGTTCACCCTCCAAATGCCCTCGCCCTTTGCGGTTGCCCTTGCCGCACTACTTGCTCTCAGCGGAGCAGGTTATTCACAAACGACTCCCGTCGCACAAGACGCCACCATCGCAACACCTGCGGCTGGTCCCGTCTTCATCATCTTGCGCCCGGAGGCGAGCGACATCTACATTTCCCCGCGCACTCGCATTGGCGGTGAAGAGATCATCATCCGCAACCCCGACCTGATTCGCGAGAATCAGGAGGGTGTGCCCTATCGCCTGGAAGACGCCGCAGCACAGGGTTGGCAACATGTGCGTCACAGCGACCTTCCCGTGATGCGTGCCCTCAGTTCCCTCCAGGCTTCGGTCGTCCCGGAACCGGGCAGCGCCTTCCTTCTTGCCTTCTCATCTCTGATCTTCTTACGCCGACGGCGCGCGAATCCTTTTGGCGGAGAGCACTCCCAACATAAGCAGGATTGCTCCTTGCCGGCTGGCGGTGGGGTCAACCAAGAGACACCATGACAGGATAGATCTAGCGTGGCTCTGCACTCCCCATGTTGTAGCCACGTTCGAACCCACACCAGCAGCTCTCGCAAGTTCACCCTTGCGAGGCGGCCCCACCCGGGAGGCCGGGTGGGGTTTTTCTTGTATCCCAACCCGTGATCAACGCGTCATTGACGGTGCGGGACGGGATTTCTATGCTGTCCAACGACCAATCCGGATGTCGCCGCCTTCCGTGCGGGCCTGATTCATGACTCCCGACAAATCACATTGTCGCCTTGCGCTGAGCGCCGCTCTCGTCGCCTTCGTTCTGGCAGGCGCTCCCCTCCAGGCGGAGATCAACAGTGGGGAACACTGGGCCTTCCAATCGCTTGTGCAGGTCTCACCTCCCCGCCCCGACCTTCACCCCATCGATGGATTCATCGTCAGGGGCCTTGAGGATGCGCGGCTTTCTCTCTCTCCTCGCGCTGATCGCACCTCCTTGATCCGTCGCCTCTTCTTCGATCTCCACGGCCTTCCCCCCTCCCCCGAAAGCGTCGTCGGTTTCCTGGCAGATTCGGATCCGCAGGCTGCTTCAAGGTTGATCGATCAACTTCTCGAAAGTCCCCGCTACGGTGAACGATGGGCTCAGCACTGGCTCGATCTCGTGCGCTACGCCGACACCCACGGCTTCGAAGTGAATACCGAACGCGCGAACGCCTGGCCATACCGTGACTATGTGATCCGCGCCTTCAATGATGACCGGCCCTACAACCAGTTCATCCTCGAACAACTGGCGGGCGACTCCGCCGGCGAGGATGCCGCCACCGGATTCCTCGTCGCCTCCGCAGTGCTCCTCCCGGGACAAATCGGGAAGGACGACGCCTCCAAGCGCCTCGCCCGGCAGGATTCCCTCAACGAAATCATCGTCGCAACCGGCGACACCTTTCTCGGGGTGAGCATCGGCTGCGCGCGTTGCCATGATCACAAATTCGATCCCATTTCACAGCGCGACTACTACACCATGCAGGCCTTCTTCGCGGGCGTGGAGTACGGCGAACGCCCTCTCCGCAATCCCAGGATCGAGGCCAAGGTCGCTGCCCATGCCAGGAAGATTGCAACGATTCGCAAACGACTCGACAAAATCGCACCGTCTGCCCTCACCACTCGCACCATCCTCATCGACGACGAGGATGCGAACCGCACCACCCATCTGAAAAAGAAGAACGGACACGGCACCAACCCGGCAGGCAGCGGCCGGGGCTACCGGGACGACCCGGGCGGGACCGATCGCATACCTAATCTCAGTGGCAGCCGCTACACATGGTGGGACAGCAAATCGGGAGAGGACGTCTTCACCTACAATCCCTCCACTGCGGGCCGCTTCAGGATCTGGATCTCGTGGGGCGTCCATGGCAGTGGGGTGCACACCCGGGACGCACGCTACGTCCTCGACCAGGATGGCAACCTGCAGACCAGGGAGGACCAGGTGGAGATCGCTCGAGCCGATCAACACTACTTCGTGGGAGTGAGCGAGGGTGTGACCGAAAAGAAGCCCCTCTGGAGCGGGCTGCACGACGCGGGCCTGCACGAACTTCGCAAGGAGAGCCGCCTCATCCTCCGCGCGGGAGAGACCGGCACCGGAATCACCGCCGATGTGATCCTGCTCCAGGACGACATCGGACAGGGCCCCCATCCCGGTCTCCGAGCACCGGTGAATCCGGCACGCAACGTCGAACGATTTGCTCCGATCCAGGCGAAGTCTATCCGCTTCACCAGCCTCGCCACCATCGAGAACAACAAGCACGAGCCGTGCATCGATGAACTCGAGATCTTCGCGACAAGCGGCGAAAACAATGTGGCACTCGGAGGCACACCCAGCTCTTCCGGCAACCGTCCCGGTGATCCGCAACACCAACTCAAGCAGATCAACGACGGCCACTACGGAAATGGCAAGAGCTGGATCTCCAACCAGGCCGGCCGCGGCTGGGTGCAAATCGAACTGCCGGAAATCACCGTCATCGATCGCATCGTCTGGGGGCGCGATCGTGACGGGAAATTCAAGGACCGTCTCGCGCATCACTACCAGATCGAAGTGGCGCTGGAACCGGGGCAGTGGAGGACGGTAGCGAGTTCCGACGACCGCGTCCCCTATGGGACTCCCTTCGATGCCACCGCGGCCCTTCTGCGGAAGCTCGCGCCCGATGCAGCGGATTCGATTCGCACCGACCTCGCCGAACTCGGCACCCTCGAGAAGGAACTGGCCGCCCTGGTGTCCCGCCAGAACGTCTATGCGGGCAAGTTCCGCGCGCCGGACGCCACCTACCTCCTCAATCGTGGCGACCCGGAACAGCAGGGCGAACGGGTCGACCCCGCCATTCCCGCCGCGCTCGGCAACCTCTCCCTGGATCCCAAGTCCGCGGAGCAGGAACGACGTGTGGCGCTCGCCCGCTGGATCGGCAGTGAATCCAATCCCCTCACTGCCCGCGTCCTCGTGAATCGCATTTGGCAATATCACTTTGGCCGCGGACTGGTCGACACTGCGAGCGACTTCGGCCGCAACGGAACCAAGCCCTCACATCCGGAACTCCTCGACTGGTTGGCAATCGAGTTCATTCGCGGAGGTTGGTCGATCAAGAAGCTGCACCGGCTCATCCTGAACTCCGCCACCTACCAGCAATCGAGCCGCTACCTTGGGAACGCGGCGGCGATCGACGATCAGTCCCGCCTGCTCTGGCGCTTCCCCCCGCGGCGACTGGAGGCCGAGGCCATCCGCGACGGCATGCTGGCGGTGAGCGGGACCCTGAACCTCAAGATGGGCGGTCCGGGCTTCAACTTCTTCAAGTCCCGCGGCGGTCTGAGCGGATTTCCGATCGTCGATTCCTTCCGGGATGACGGCCTGCGCCGCATGATTTACGCCCACAAGGTGAGGATGGAACGCGCTCCCGTGTTCGGTGCCTTCGATTGCCCGGATGCGGGCCAGGCAACGCCCCGGCGCAGTCGCGCGATCACCGCCACCCAGGCGCTCAACCTGTTCAACAGCAAGTTCGTCATCGACCAGTCCGCGGCCTTTGCGGCCCGAGTACGATCCGAGGTGGGCAGCGAAGATCAGGGTGCCCGGATCACGCGCGCCTTTCAACTGGCGTTTGGACGAAACCCAACTGCCAGCGAGCGGGCTTCCGCAGCCGGGGCCGTGAACGAACACGGATTGGCCACTCTCTGTCGCGCTCTCTTCAACAGCAACGAGTTCATCTTCATGCCATGAGTTCCTTGCCCTACACCTCGACCGGAAGAGGCTGGCTTGATCGTCGCGACTTCCTCGGCAGGACCTCGACCGGACTCGGAGCGATCGCCCTGACCAGTATGCTCGGAAGGGAAGGATTGCTTGCAGCCCAGCGCCCGACCGTAGACCCCACCCCTCCCCACGCTCCCCGGCCCTCTCACTTTCCCGCCAAGGCCAAGAACGTCCTCGTCATCTTCTGCGCCGGCGCCTGCAGCCAACTCGAAACCTGGGACTACAAGCCCGAGCTCATCAAGCAGGATGGAAAGCCGCTCAAGGGAGGTCCCCCCATCACGTTCCAGGGTCCCTCCGGAAACCTCGCCCGTCCGCAGTACGAATTCCGGCCCCGGGGCGAATGCGGAAAGATGGTGTCCGACATGGTTCCTCATCTCGGTGGGCTGGTCGACGAGATGGCGTTCGTGCACTCGCTGACCAGTAAAACCAACACCCACGGTCCCGCTGAGAACTTTCTCTCCACCGGTTTCGTCCTCGATGGCTTCCCCAGCATCGGCGCCTGGATCACCTACGCACTGGGAACCGCGAACCAGGATCTCCCCGCCTTTGTCGCCATTCCCGACCCCCGTGGCGTCCCGCAGGCCAGCATCAACAACTGGGGCCCGGGATTCCTGCCCGCGGAGTTCCAGGGCACCCCGTTCAGCGCCAGGGATCCCGTGCGGAATCTCGCCCCGCCCGTCGGGGTGACTCCCGCCAGCGACCAGGCCGCGCGTGCTCTGCTCAAACAGCTCAACACCGAGCACCTGCGCAATCATCCCGGCGAAAGCGCTCTCATGGCCCGCATCACCAGCTACGAACTGGCCGCGCGTATGCAGCTCAGCGTTCCCAGGATCAGCGACCTCTCCACCGAACCGGATCACATCCTCAGGATGTACGGGGCGGACGATCGCAAAAACAAAGTCAAGGCCGACTTTGCCCGCAATTGCATCCTCGCCCGGCGCCTCATCGAAAATGGCGTTCGCTTTGTGCAGCTCTTCAACGGCGCCTACGCCAGCGGCGGCAAGCTCAACTGGGACGGCCACAACGCCCTCCGCAAACAATACGACGTGCACGGCCCCATCATGGACCAACCCGCCGCCGCCCTCGTCCGCGACCTGAAACAGCGCGGCCTGCTCGAAGACACCCTCGTGGTCTGGTGCACCGAATTCGGGCGCATGCCCATGTTTCAAAAGGGCTCCCAGGGCCGCGACCACAACCCGAACGGTTTCACGGCCTGGCTCGCCGGCGCCGGCGTGAAGGCGGGCGTGAGCCACGGCGCCACCGACGAACTCGGCTACCAGGCCGTCGAAAACGTCCTCTCCGTCCACGACCTCAACGCCACCATTCTCCACCTCCTCGGACTCGACCACGAGGCTCTCACCTTCAAACACAACGGCATCGAACGCAGGCTCACCGATGTGCACGGGCACGTGATCAAGGAGATCCTGGCGTAGTCTCGTCTCGGGGCTCCAAGGGGAAGGGAGTCGAAGGTGGAAAGTCCAAGGTCGAACGTCACAGGCTACCTGACTTCTCGCCTTCGCCGCGCCACTCCGACCTTCGACTATCTAAACCCTGAATTCTTCCCCATCCTGAGATTGCCCTCCGGCCATTCGAACCCTAAGTTCCCGGCGTGTTCAGATTCAGCCTCTTCGGCATTCCCGTTAGCGTCGAGCCGTGGTTTTGGGTGATGGCATTCGTTCTAGGCAGGGGCTTGGACATTCGCGACAGGGAATCACTGATTTCTACCGTCATTTTCGCCGCGCTGGTATTCATCTCCATCCTCGTGCACGAGCTGGGCCATGCCCTGAGCGGACGCTGGCTCGCTGGTGGGCGCCAGTCCATTCGGCTCTGGGGTTTTGGAGGTCTTGCCTACAATGAAGGCGGGCGGTGGACCAAAAAGAGCCGGGTCATCATGATCCTCGCCGGACCCGGAGCGGGGTTCCTGCTCTTCGGTGCGGTGGTCGCAGGAATTCTGGTCGCCTTTCCGGGTAAGGCCGGCTGGGAACTTTGCAGGTTCCTGGTGGTGTTAGGCGAGTTCCCGAAAGATCAAAGTGTCCTCGAATTCTTCGTCGCCAAGCTTCGCCTGATCGAAGTCCTCTACCAACTGCTCTGGATCAACCTCTGGTGGGGCCTCGTCAATCTCTTGCCGGTCCATCCACTCGATGGTGGTCAGGTCGCGGCCGAGTTCATTCCCTCCCAACGTCGCGTTCATCTCATCGGCACCATAACCGGGGCCGGGGTAGCGGTCGCAGCCCTCGTCCTCGGGCACTCTTATGCCGCTCTCCTCTTCGGATTCCTGGCGTGGCAGAACTACCAGAACATGAATCGCCTGCGCTTCTAATCAGAAGAACACCAACCGCCCTCCGGCGATGATCGCGAAGATGATCACCAGCCACTCAAAGACGCGCTGAGACACCGCGTGCACAAATCGTCTCCCGATCAGTATTCCCAACAGGATCACCGGAGCGAGCTTGGCATTGAAGAGCAGGCTCTCGCTGTTGATGAAATCGAGTCCTCCCAGAACCGGCAACTTCAGGATGTTGATGAGCAGAAAGAATCGCGCTCCCACCCCGATCAGCTCCATCTTTTCGAACCGCCGCGAGAGCAGGTAAAGTTGGAAGACGGGACCAGCCGCGTTGGCCACCATGGTGGCGGTCCCTGCCGCGAATCCTGCCGCCACGCCGGCCTCTCTCGAGTGTGCCACGCGCTCGAACCACTCCTTCGAGAACCGCCGGAAGAGTTGCAGGGTCACCATGACGAGAATGATTCCACCGATCACCGACCGCGCTGAATTCTCGTCCGGAATCCACTCGAGGAAAAAGTACCCCGCCGTGCACCCAAGCAAGGTCGGGGGCAGCAGTTTCCAGACCGGGGCCCATGAAGCGTATTTCCGGAAGAGGGGATAGACCGAAATATCGGCCAGGATCAGCATGGGAAGCAGGATTCCCACCGAGGGTTTCCCGAAGAGATCGACCATGATGGAGACCGCGAGGAGGCCGATCCCGCCGAAGCCCGTCTTCGACACTCCCACTGCCAGGGCCGCGACGATCGCCCAAGTCCACTCCACCGACGACAGTTCGAAATCCATCCACAGGCGATGTTGCCTTTCATCCCGCGCGAGACAAGTGCCACCATCCCCTTTCGTGCCAATCGGCGTCCATTCACGGTTCCAAATCTTGGTTCTGGACTCTCGGCTCTGGATTCTTAAATTCCGCCCCCATGAAAATCGTCGTCGCTTACTCTGGAGGACTGGACACCTCCGTCCTGCTCATGTGGCTCAAGGAAGCCTACTCTGCGGACATCATTGCCTACTGTGCGGATGTCGGCCAGGAAGAGGAACTCGATGGACTTGAGGAAAAGGCCCTCACCACCGGAGCCAGCAAGTGTTTCATCGGCGACATGCGGGAGGAGTTCGCCCGCGATTTCATCTTTCCCATGTTCCAGGCCAACGCTCTCTACGAAGGTCGCTACCTCCTGGGAACCTCCATCGCACGCCCGTGCATCGCAAAGGGCATGCTCGACATCGCAGCCCAGGAGGGCGCCGATGCCATCGCGCATGGTGCCACCGGCAAGGGCAATGACCAGGTTCGCTTCGAACTGAGTGCCGCCAGTCTCTCGCCTGACATCAAGGTCATCGCTCCCTGGCGTGAAGCCCGATTCCGTGAACAGTTTCCCGGCCGCTCCGAGATGATCGCCTACGCCGAGGCCAACAACATCCCGGTGCAAGCCTCCATGAAGAAGCCATACTCCATGGACCGCAACCTCCTTCACATCTCCTTCGAAGCCGGCATGCTGGAGGATCCCTGGTACGACGGCACGACCGAGGCCGACCGCGAAATGTACGTCCTCTCCGTCTCGCCCGAAGAGGCCCCGGACAAGGCGCAATACATCCAACTTCTTTTCGAAAAGGGCAATGCCATTGGCTTCCAGGCGGAGGGCCAGGACGAACTTCTCGCGAACCTTCCCGACGTCACGGTGGAAGGAGGGCGCGACGGCTACGCCCTGCTCACCCCCTATGGCATCATGCGCGTCCTCAACACCCTGGGCGGACAACATGGCATCGGTCGCGTCGACATTGTGGAGAACCGATTCGTGGGCATGAAATCCCGCGGTATTTATGAGACCCCCGGCGGCACGATCCTGCTTGCGGCGCACCGCGACCTCGAAGCGCTCACCATGGACCGCGAGGCCATGCAGATTCGCGATAGCCTCATCCCCAAATACGCCCAACTCGTCTACAATGGCTTCTGGTTCGCTCCCGAACGCGAAGCTCTGCAGGCCCTGGTCACCGAGACTCAGAAAACGGTCTCCGGCGAAGTCCGCCTCAAGCTCTACAAGGGCAACATCATGAACGCCGGCCGGCGCTCCCCGCTCTCGCTTTACAGCGAAGCCGTCGCCACCATGGAAGGCGGTGCCGAGGATGCCTACAACCAGGACGACGCTTCTGGATTCATCTCCCTGAATGCCTTGCGCTTGAAGGCCAGTGCGCGGCAAGAGAATTAGGGCCGCTGGATTGGAGCACTCTCCGCCTCAAGACTCCCCCTCCAACTCCTCTCGCCACGGCGGGTCACAACCGGGCCGCGTGCAGGTGATTTCGGCGGCGCGCCCTGCGAAGGAAAGCAAGCTCTCCATTTGATCGCCGGAGAGATCCTTCAAGCTCTCCTTTGAGAGGAGATCGCTCTCTGCCAGCCAGGTCAGAATCGCGGCCATGAAGGTGTCGCCGGCCCCGATGGAATCGACCATCTCGATCTCTGCCGCCGGCAGATCGCAACTGCCAAATGCTCCCCTTGCCGAGGCCCCCTCCCCCCCTCGCGTGATGAGCACGAGCGAGGTTCCCTGCCCAATCTTTTCAAAGGCGAACTCTTCCTCGTCCACTCCAGGCTCCAGCCATTCCAGGTCCTCATCGCTCAACTTGATGATATCCGCCTGGGGCAGAAGCGCACGCAGGCGCTCCCGCGCACTCTCCGGATCGCGTATGAGCATGGTGCGAATGTTGGGATCGATCGTGATCACACGCTCTCGAGCCTCGCGGCGCACCAGGGCTTCCAGCGCGCTCGCGATTGGTTCCATGGTCAGGGAGAACGAGCCGACATGCACCGCCTGCACCTCCGCAGGCAGGGCAGGCGGCAGCTCGTCTTCCTGCATGCTCACGCCGGCCGTGCCCTCGGTGTAGAACATGTAGCGCACGCCTCCGCTCTCCGGATCGAGCCCCGCGATCGCAAGCGTGCTGGGCTGGTCCGTGACGGGACAAAGTGAGGTGTCGACCTTGCTCTCCTCGAGGGCCGCGGAAAGACGCCGCCCAAACTCGTCGGTCGATTGACGTGAGAGAAAGCTCACCGGCAACCCGAGCCTCCCGGCCGCAAGCGCCACGTTGAAGGGAGAACCGCCGGGGAGCGCGAGGAAGGATTGCCCTCCTTCCCCATCGAATTCGATCATGTCGATCAGGCACTCTCCTCCAACCACAATCATGCCACCGCCAGTCTCATAATGTCTTCCTGTGTCGCGCTGCTTACCTCGGTGATCTCACCCGTAACGCGGCCTTCGTGCATGACGAGCACGCGATCGGCCATCCCGAGCACCTCGGGGAGCTCCGAGCTGATCATGATGATGGCCTTCCCCTGCGCCGCCAGTTCGTGGATGAGGACGTAGATCTCATACTTGGCACCCACATCGATCCCCCGCGTGGGCTCATCAAAGATGATCAGCTCGCAGTTCTGCTGAAGCCACTTGGCGAGCACGACCTTCTGCTGGTTCCCACCGGAAAGGTTTTTCGCAAGTTCATCCTGGTGCGGAATCTTGATGCGCAGCGTCTTGACGTACTTCCCGAAACTATCGCGCTCTGCCTTGCGGCTCACGAATCCGGCGCGCGAAAACTGACTGAGATTGGGAAGCCCGAAGTTTTCGCGCACCGATTGAATGAGGACCAGGCCCTGCCCTTTCCGATCTTCGGTGAGCAGTCCGATCCCCGCGCGGATGGCGTCGCGCGGACTGCGCAGGTTTAGCGCCTTGCCATCCAGCGTGATCGTCCCCGCATCGGGGCGGTCGGCCCCGAAGAGGAGACGCACGGTCTCCGTCCGTCCCGCGCCCACCAACCCGGTGATCGCGAGGATCTCGCCCGAGCGCACCGAAAAGGAGACATCCCTCACGACCGATCCGCGGCATAGCCCGCTCACCACCAGGCGCTCGTCTCCAATCCTGGAGGTGTGCGCCGGAAACTCATTCTCGAGTTTTCTTCCCACCATCAACTCGATGAGAGCCGCCCGGTTGAGATCCTCGGGGGACCGCGTTCCCACGTGCTCCCCATCACGCAGGACCATGATGCGATCCGCGATCTGGTAGATCTCCTCAAGGCGGTGGCTGATGTAGATGATCCCGAGTCCCTCGTCGCGCAAATCTCGAACAATGGCGAGGAGACGATCGACTTCCTGCGGCGTCAGGGCCGCGCTCGGCTCATCCATCACGAGAAGACGCGCGTTCTGCGAGAGAGCCTTGGCGATCTCGACTACCTGTTGCTGGGCCACGGTCAGGTTTGCGCAGCGCTCATCGGGGTCGATTTTGGTGCCCAGGCGCTCGAATAACTCCAGGGCCTGCCGCCGTTCTTCGCGCACATCGACGAAGCAGCCCTTCATCTTTTCCTGGCCGAGAAAGATGTTCTCCCGCGCCGAGAGATGCGGAACGAGATTGAACTCCTGGTAGATGATTCCAATCCCCGCGGCCTGGCTCGCCGAGGGAGTTGAGAGATCGGCGTGCTCACCGTTGACCTTCAGGGTTCCTGCGGTCGGGGCATGCGCCCCCCCGAGGATCTTGATCAGGGTACTTTTGCCCGCACCATTCTCACCGAGCAAGGCCAGCACCTCACCCCGCTCCAGCAAGAGATCCACACCCTTCAAGGCAAGCACTCCGGGAAAGGACTTGTCGATGCCCCGCATCTCAAGGAGCGGAGCGTCTGGTGGGGTGCTCGATCTATCCATCTTGCAGCGTTGCCTGAAATCTACCTCCGGCCGGAATCTTTCTCGGGGTGCGCCTTCTTGTAAAGCGTCGTCCGGTGGTTCAGGCGGAGATCGTGAGGCCTCACTCCATCCGCGATTCGAACTCGTCGTCCCGGTCTGCGACGATGAAACTCTCCTCGCGCTTCCTTACTGTGAACAGTCCTGCTCTGTTTCGGAAGAACTGTCCGTCCCGTCCCCGCCAGCGGGGGTATCTCTTCCGACGTTTCAGGTGGCGGCTGGTCGTCTCAGCGGACCAACCGGTATTGCCGGTCGATGGGCTCGGACTCGCGGGCGGTGCGCTCTTCCATCCGGCCACTGCGGACCAAGGCCCTCACGACCAGGTTGGTGCGTGCGCGACTCAGTCCCCAGGACTCCGCGAGCTGCCCCAGCGATCTCCATGGAGAGCGCTGGTGCGAGCTCTGTTCTGTGCGATTGCTTCTCATTGTTTTGGGGGTTGTCTTCGTTAATAAGACGAATACCAATCGTTCAATAGTCACGGTAATTCATCTTTGCCATTCTGCAACGAACTGCCTCAATGGTCGCCCCCTCGAATTGATAGCCCCCGGTCAGGATCTGTGCTATGGTATTGCTTGCTTGTGTCACAGGCTTGCACTGGTCTGGGTCCCACCCGCTGGAGGTCCCCCACATGAGTAGGGGCGTGATCACCGGGAAAGACGGCGTGGCACGCTGCTGGTGGGGCGCCGGTCCTGAAGACTACTGCGCCTACCACGACGAGGAATGGGGCTACCCGGTCGATGACGATCAACGCCTCTTTGAAAAGATCTGCCTGGAGGGATTCCAGTCGGGCTTGAGCTGGCTCACCATCCTGCGCAAACGCGAAAACTTCCGAAACGCATTCCGGCACTTCGAGTTCAGGAAAGTAGCGCGCTTCCGCGGGCGCGATGTGGAACGCCTTCTGCAGAATGCCGGCATCGTGCGGCACCGCAAGAAGATCGAATCGACCATCAACAACGCGAAATGCGCCTGCGAATTGCAGGACGAGTTCGGCACCCTCGCAGCATACTTCTGGCAATTCGAACCCCCGGCCTCGGAGCGCCCGCGCCGCCTGACAAAGGGGGCACTCTCGAAACTGGCCAGCACCCCGACCTCCACCGCACTGAGCAAGGACCTCAAAGCGCGTGGCTGGTCGTTCATCGGACCGACCACCGCCTATGCCTTCATGCAGGCCATGGGATTGGTCAACGATCACCTCGAAGGGTGCGCATTGCGGCAAGAGGTTGAGGCACGGAAGAGCGCCTTTGCACCACCGCTCGCGCAATGAGACTACGGAATTTCAGGATGGGCCTAACAGTTTGATTTTAGTCCCTTCACGACTGGCCATCAGAATACCATCTCCCTAGCGTCCGCCCCCGTGCTACCTCCGGTCCTTCTCTTTATCTGCACCAGCAACGTTTGTCGAAGGAGGTTTGCCGAAGCGCTTTTCAATCAAGCCGCTTCTCAAGCAGCCCGCCCCATGCGCTGCAAAGTCCCACGATCTCGCGCCGCACCGCGTGCTTGAAGACTCCCTCTCGCCCTAGGTAGAAAGGCACCCTCCGCAGCAAGGGGATCTGCCTGAGTCTCACCAGCCTGACAAAGACACCCCTGTGCGCTCAAGACTTGGAAAAGGCAACCCGCATCATTGCTCTCAATGACCGGGAACATCGCCCCATGATCTCGGAACTCTTCCCCACCTGGGCCTCGCGGATCGAGTAGTGGAACGTGGAGGCGCTCTCCCGGTGGGAACCGGAGCGCACGCTCAGTCACATCGAATCCGGAGTTGGCAAGCTTCTCCAGAGCCTCCGTCGACAGGAACCCGACCCCTCCCTCGCCTGAGAGAGAACGCTGGCTGCCAGCAATGGAACTGCCTCCCGTCTCCGCGGTGCTACGCCGTGGCAAGCCGACCTTCGACCTCCCATTCTCGGAGGATGAGTGCGGGAAAACGCACAAAACCCGCATATGTAGAATAGTCTGATCGTCTGGAATCTATCCGGCCCCTCAATCCGTTTCCTGCCTCCAAGACCATAAATCACCTGTTTCCTAGCGGTGAAGGTGAATATTTACACATATTACAGAGTTATCGGCATTCCCCGTTTTATTGGTATTTATATCAGGCGCTGAACGATGAAAGCACTCTTGCTCACCGGGATTTTATCGATGGGGGTGGCCCACACCGGGGCCTTCCTGCAGATTTGGGAACTTCCCCACGTGGAGAACCACATCACCAATTACGATATGGGCCGGAAGCTGAACAATGTCTTCAAGTGGGAGGAGACCGCGAATTCCCTCCGCAACGCCCGGGGGGAAGCCCGGGAAGAGAACTACGCGCTCTACAATGCCAACACCGGCGGAACTCGCCAAGCGAAAGGCGCAGGCGCTGAGTAGACAGTAATCTGGCAGCGCTACTTCTCGATCACAAGGAGTTCCACTTTCCGGAACTGCACCGGATGACTCTCCGATTGGAGCGAAATCGTTCCCTTCTCCAACAAGGTGCCGTCGTCGGACTGGGGTTTTTGGTACTCCATCACCAACTTGCCGTTGATGTAGTGCTTGTAGTACTCACTCCCCTGCACTTCCACCTCGCAAGTCACCCATTGTTCACCACGGAAGGTTTCTGACTGCGACGTGATGCAGTGCCGCTTGTCGAGTTTGAAATCGGCCTCACTCTTCCTGGGATCCTTGTAGAAGACCTGGGTTCCCGGGGTGCAGAGATTGGCCGTGGCCCGCTTGCCACTGGCTCCCCCACCGAGAAGCTGCACTTCGATGGAGTTGGGAAATTTCTGGTCCAATCCCATGCTCTTCGCAGATTGCCCGTGGCACATGATGCCACTGTTGCGAAGAGCCCAGGCAGGACCGCCTTTGATCTGCTTCCCGATGAAGCGATACTCCACCCGGATGCGATACTTGGAATAGCTCTTCTCGTAAAAGAGGTGCCCGAACTTGTCATTCCACGTATCGTACTGATCATAACTAACGGTGAGCAGACCATCGACCACCCGGAAGGTGTTCTTGTAATTCTCTCCCAGCTTGTGCCCGCGGATCTTGGGCGACCACCCGGTGAGGTCCTTGCCATTGAAGAGGCTGATCCACTTCTCTTCGGGCTTTTTCTTCTCTTCCTTCTCCTCGCCGCTGGCGGGTGCGAGGAAGCACGCGGTGATCGCCAAAGTGAGCAAGGCGCGGGGAATCATGGATTTCATGGCCGTGATGGATGCGAGGGCTGAATCCTCAGTTGCTGAAGATTTTGACGAGTTCGACTTCGAAGACGAGCATGCCCTTGGGCGCCCCCTCGGGCGGCTCGCTACCGTAGGCAAGGGTGACGGGAATCCAGAGGCGCCGGGTCTCCCCTTCCACCATCATCTGCAACGCCTCGGTGAAGCCCTTGATGGTCCGCTTGAGCGGAAGGAACTTGGGCTGCCCGGTGGTCAGGGTAGTGTCCAGCATCTTGCCATCGGTGGTCCAGAGGGTGTAGTGCACTTGCACATTGTCGAGGGGCTTGGGCTTGGCCTCGCCCGTCCCTGGTTTGATCAGTTTGGTCGCGAGACCGGAATCGGTCACGGTGGCATCTTCCGGGGCAGCAGTGAGATTCTCGGGGGTGTCATGGGGGCGCAAGATGCTCAGGAGCTCGATATCGAAGCAGAGCATGCCGAGCGGCGACCCTCTCCGCTCGCCGGGAGGCTTCGCTTCGGGTTCCTCACCATAGGCAAGGTTGCCGGGAATCCAGAAGCGGCGCTTCTCGCCCTCCACCATCAGTTGCACCCCTTCGGTCCATCCCTTGATCACGCCATTGAGGGCAAAGCTGGTGGGCTGACCGCGTTCCACCGAGCTGTCGAACATCTCGCCATCGGTCTTCCAGCCAGTGTAGTGAACCTCCACCCGCTCGGTGGCACTGGGATGGCTCGTGCCGGTCCCCTCTTTGATGACCTTCCAAGCCAGTCCCGAGTCGCTCTTCCCGGCGTCCGCGGGTGGAGCTGCCACATCATCCGGAGCCACCAGCGCGGGGTCGACCGGCTTTGGCGCTGGAGTGGTTACCGGGGGTTTGGCGGCATCGGGCTTCGCGGCATCGGGTTTCGCGGCATCGGGTTTCGCGGCATCGGGCTTCGCGGCATCGGGTTTCGCGGCCGGCTTCTCGGCGGCTACTGGTGGTGCGGGTTCATCCTGAGCTTGGAGACCCATGCTCAGCGCACACAACGCAACGACCTGACTAAAAATACGAATCTTCATGGTGGAGGCGCAAATCTCACGCCTCCGGCCCGCCCTGTCAATCGCACACTGGTCCCTGAAACTGGCAATCTCTGTTCCGGGCAAGGGTAAAATACACCTCGGATTGTAGCCTTCCTTCCCCGGAATCCCTGCTACTGAGCGGGAAGACATGGACATCTGGCACTATCTCGACAAGCACAACCAAAGCAAACAAATCGTGGAGGACGAGCTTGTCCCGCTTGCGAACGCGGGAGAGATCACGCCTCAGACCAATGTCTGGAGGGAAGGAATGGCCAATTGGTCCCCCGCCAGCTCCGTTCTCCCCCGGCTCTTCGCCGACGTGCCGAGCAATCCGCCCGCCCTTCCCCCCGGGACTGCGCTGGGAGGGGTTCCGGGGCAGAACTGTCATGAGGTCGACTACGAAATTCTTGGCGACGACATGCAGATCGTCGAAATCGAACTCGATCCTGGTGAATCTGTCATCGCGGAAGCCGGCGCCATGAACTACATGGAAGAGGACATCACCTTCGAGGCCAAGATGGGAGATGGTTCCGAGCCCAAGCAAGGGATGATGAGCAAGCTCCTCGCGGTGGGCAAGCGGGCGCTCACTGGAGAGTCCATCTTCATGACTCACTTCACTCACGGTGGACCCACGGGCAAACGCCGCGTCGCTTTCGCTTCACCCTACCCGGGGAAAATCGTCCCCCTCAATCTCGCCTCCATGGGCCGGGGGATTACCTGCCAGAAGGACGCCTTCCTCTGCGCTGCTCTCGGCACCAAGGTGACCATCGCCTTTAGCAAGAAACTCGGGGTGGGCTTCTTCGGCGGAGAAGGGTTCATCCTGCAACGTCTCGAAGGCGACGGCATGTGCTTCATCCACGCCGGGGGCACCATCATCAAACGAGAACTGAAGGGCGAAACCCTCCGCGTCGACACCGGCTGCCTGGTCGCCTTCACCGACGGCGTCACCTACGACATCCAACGCGCCGGAAACCTGAAGAGCATGTTCTTCGGCGGCGAAGGTCTCTTCCTCGCCACCCTGCAAGGGCAGGGCACGGTCTGGCTGCAGAGCCTTCCCTTCTCCCGCCTCGCCGATCGCGTGATGGCGAACGTGGGCAGCAGAGGAAAAGGCGAGGGGTCGATTCTTGGTGGACTTGGGAACTTGCTGGACGGGGACTAGAAAATCATCACCTCGACCCTTTGGGTTGGGTAATGATTCCACTTTCCTTTTTCGAACTCCAGCGCACCGCATTCACGAGCATGGTCCGAAATGCTTCCACCTTGAAGTCCTCCTCGTGTCCCAGTGAGGTGTAGAAAGTGCGCCCTCCATCTTTCCGAATGAACGCCCAGGCGACCGGTTCAGCTTGCGCGATTCCCTCTGCACTGCCCATCAGGATCGGCTGCGCTCCCTTCTGAAGCGGGGTGTTGGTGTAGAGCGAGCCCCCGGTTGAAAAGCGGGCATCCACTCCGAGCAGGAACAAAGGCAGAGGTCCTGCCGGGGGAAAGGCCTTGGTCGCGCGCTTGTTCCCATGGTGCCCCGTGTAGTTCCCGCCAATCACTTCGGCGTCCCACTTTTCCCAGCTCGCATAGCCCTTGGGCGCAGGCTTGCCGCGCAGCGAGAAGGCGTGGCTCGCGGTGCGAATCCCCACCACGGACTTTCCGGCTGCCACGTGCTGGCGGATGTAGTCCAAATCGCCGGGAGGCAAGGTGCGGCGTCGCACACTCACGAAGAGCACGTCGGCGTCCTTCACCGCTTCGATCCCCGGAAACTCATTCCCGTCCTTCTCCTCGGCGTGCACGAAGGTAGAGCGGAACTCTGATGAGAGATACTTCCCTGCAAAGGGCGGGAGCGTTTCCTCCGTCTTGTATTCGCCCTCCCCGATCAGGAACACGATGTGCTTGCGCGGATCGGACTCAAAGCGATAGGCCGCGCCCCCGAGAATCTGGTCGCTGGTCACCGTCGCGCAGACGTACTTTTCAACGTGCTCCACCACGAGATCCGTACCACGAAAGTGACTCACCTTCGGCTCCATCGCAGGATTGTACATGGTGTCCGTGAGATCCCGCATGAGCACCACGTTCTTTCCGTTCCTGGCCATCTGGCGCAGTCCGAACGGACGGCCCAGCACGCACATGTTGGTGTGCACTCCAAGCAGGATGACATTCTTCACTCCCCGCTCCTCCAGGAGATTCCAATTCTCCGTGCCGTTGTCGGTGATCGCGTCCTTCGCTCCATCGATTTCCAGGATCTCCACCTGCCGGGTCCACGGCGCACCCGGATTTTTTCCCATCCCCTTGAGCTTCTTCGCCCAGGCCTCGTGCTCGGCGGGATCGTCATCCTCTCCACCGTCCGAGTGATCGATGGGATAGCCCGCCTTTTCCTCGCGATCATCGATCCACGTCATCCACTGGTTGATTCCCTTGGGCACATTGTCCGCCTGGGGAGCCGCCAGCGCCCGCTTGCGCGCCGGGTGGTCCTTGTAGAAATCCATGCAGGACGAGGGGGCGTGGACGATCAGCGAGCCTCGATCACGCGCGGCCTTCAGGAACTCGTTCATGCGCGGCGCCATCTGGCCCACTCGATCCACCGCATTCTTGCAATGATGCAGGTCCCACATGTCGCACACGATCACAGCCGTTTCGGACGGCTTCCATTGCTCCACCTCCTCCACCATGCGGAACTCGCCGGGTTTGACTTCCACCCTCTTGCAGAGACGCATCTGGTAGTCCTCACCCAGGACGGTCGTCGCGCTCAAGATCGTCAGGAACACCGGAGTGAGGCCATTGAGGATTCTCATGCCCGCAGACTAGGAAGGACTGCCATCCCGCGACAAGCCCCCGATCTCGAGACCGGCCGTTCACGCCTGGAGAATCGACCAAAACAACCCTAAAATCGGCAGTTCGGCGGTTGCAGCCCCTCCCCAAAGCCGCTACACCTCAGGCATGAGCCCAATGTGCCTTCCGCTTCTCGCCGCTGCAGCGGTCATCCTCGCCACGCCCTTCGCACAGGCCGCCGACATTCGGATCAAGGTTTCCAACAAGAGCCTCGGCACGAGCAAGTCAGGCGAGACCCGCAAGAGCCAGCGACAGCTTAAGATCGAACTCGATAACCGCGACCGGGATGCCTACGAAGGTGTCACCATGGAATGGATCGTCATCGCGCGCGATATCCAGAATCGCAAACTCAGCATCGTGAGCTCCGGCACCAAGGAGATCGACATCCCCGCCAACGATGACATTGAAGTAAAGTCCAGCCCCTACTCGTTCTCAAAGACGGAAGGCAAGGTTGAGCAGATCCAGCAAAACCGCAATCGCCCCGACCTCCCCCAGTACAAGGTCGATCCCGATTCCGGCACGCGCTACGCCGGCTACATCATCGTCTTGAAAAAAGATGGCGAGATCATCGCCGAAGCCGCCACCGCCGGCATGAAGAAGCGCGTCCAGGGGCTCAAGAAGAAGTAACCTGGCGCGGAGTGCGCGCACCAGGTCCTGGCTGGGACATCCCTGCGCGCCGGCCAGGGGCCAAGGGGGGATTCCACGCGAATGGAGCTGCGCTGCCACCCATCTTGCGAAGCTTGGCGGGCAAGACATGAAGGAGCGCTTGCGACTTCCGCTGACCTCCGATTCAGTCTAGCTTCCCAGCCATGAGCGCTGTGGATTTCATCGTCACCCTCTTCCTTCTCATCGTCCTCCAGGCCGTCCTCGGATTCGACAACCTCCTCTACATTTCCCTCGAGTCGAAGCGCGTCCCCAAGGAGAAGCAGGCCTTCGTGCGGCGCACGGGCATCGCGGTCGCGATTGGACTGCGCATCGTCCTGCTCTTCGTGGTGGTGAACCTCGTTTCAAGCTTCAGCGAACCCTGGTTCACTATCAGCATGGGGGCCGAGATCACCCCGGAAGCCCACCACGGGGCAGAAGCAACAACGGTCCGAAATATCGTCGATGGTTCGTTCAACCTCCATGTCCTGATCATCCTCTTCGGTGGAGTCTTCATCGTCTACACCGCGGTGAAGGAAATCTTCCATATGATCGGCCAGCATGATCTCGCACATGGCAATTCCAAGAAGCGCTCGGTCAAGATCACCATCTTCTGGATTGTTCTCATGAACCTGGTCTTTTCCTTCGACTCCATCCTCTCCGCCATGGCCCTCGCCAAGAATGAAGAAACCGGCGAAGCGAACTTTCTCCTCATGGCCATCGCGATTGTGGTGAGCGGAATGCTCATGATTTGGCTTTCCGATCGGGTGGCCACGTTCCTGCAGAAGAATCGCATGTACGAAGTCCTCGGCCTCTTCGTTCTCCTTATCGTAGGCATCATGCTCCTCACTGAAGGCGCCCACCTCGCCCACCTCCACCTCGGGGGCAATCCGGTCATGCCCATGACCAAGACCACCTTCTACTTTGTCATCGGGGTCCTCATCCTCACCGATATCGTGCAGGGGCGCTACCAGAAGCGGATCCTCCAGGAAAATGCCCCCGTGGGCGACGGAGCCTGATATTCAAGGCCCCGCCCCGAGCGGGCAACGTTACCCACCGCATTCCTGGCGGAGAATCGTGCGAGAGGGATCCATCTGGATTTGAAAAGAATTGCCGCCCCGCCGCCGTAGTTCTACAGATCGACAAACCAGAATCATGAATCCCGAATCCTGTCCCGATTGTTCGCAAGACCACTCCGCCCTCAGCAACCGCCGCTCATTTCTCCGTGCGTCCACCGGTGCGGCGGCTGGTCTTTCCGCCGCCAGCCTCTTTCCCGCCCTCGGGGCTGAGACCAAGAAGAAGGCTACTTGCGAAACCCTCGTAAAGACCTTCTACGACACCCTCTCCGAGGAACAGCGCAAGAACATGTGCTTCCCCTTCGATCACCCGTTGCGCCTCAAGGTCGATAACAACTGGCACATCACCAAAGCTCGCGTCAAGAGCTACACCAAGGACCAGCAGGCCATGATCAAGGAGATCTTCATGGGGCTGCACAGCGAAGAGTACGCCGAGAAAGTCCTCCAGCAGGTCGCAGGTGACAGCGGGAAATCCGGCTTCGAGGGTGGTTCCGCAGTAGCCGTCTTTGGCAAGCCCGGCACCGGCAAGTTCGAATTCGTCCTCACCGGCCGTCACTGCACCCGTCGCTGCGACGGCGACTCGGTGGAAGGCGTCGCCTTCGGTGGGCCCCTCTTCTACGGCCACGCCGCCGGGGACTTCAATGAGGGCCCGAAGCACGAGGGGAATGCCTACTGGTACCAGGCCGTGCGCGCCAATGAAGTCTACCAGATGCTCGATGGCAAGCAGCGCAAGGTTGCCCTTCTCGGAAAGAGCCGCGGCGAACGCGGGAACAAGACCATTGAACTGACCGGCAAAAAGAAAGGGCTGGACGGCATCCGGGTCGGAGACCTCACCGGCGACCAGAAGGACCACGTCCGCAAAGTTCTCGCTGACCTCCTCGCCCCCTTCCGCAAGAAGGACTCGGCGGAGGCCCTGAAACATGTCGAAGCCGGCGGCATCGACAATCTCCACCTCGCTTTCTACAAAGACGAGAACATCGGCAATGACGAAGTGTGGGATGTCTGGCAAATCGAGGGCCCCAACATGATCTCCTACTTCCGCGGCAAACCCCACGTCCACGCCTGGCTGCACATTCGCAAACCTGCATGATTCGAATTGCGTTCCTCAGCGCTCTCCTCCTCTCCGCGTCATATCCGGCCGCGGCGAAGGGGAACTGGATCGATGCTGGCAAGCCCTTCCCCCTCATCCTGCTCCCCGTGGCGGGCGGGGAAGAGGGAAAGCTTCACTCCATCGAGCGCTATCGGGGACGTAAACTGATGGTGCACCTTTTCGCTTCGTGGTGAGCGGGCTGCCGCACGCACGTGCCCGGGTGGCACTCCAAAACGCGGCAACTCGTCAAGGACAAGAAGCTCATCGTCCTCGGGATCGCCCCTGAACAGCACGGTGACCGCATGGCGCTCTTCCTGCAATGGAAGGGCATGGAGGACATGGTCGTCATGCTGGACTCCTACAATCTCCTGGGCCTCAAGGCGGTTCCCCTCACTCTCCTCATCGACGAGTCGGGGGTGATCCGCTCTCGCAATCCAAAGCAGGGAGACCTCGACAAGTTCCTCGCCACTCCTCCGGCCGGAGTTGGCACTGCTTCCAAGGCTCCGCGGGCCCAGCTTGAGACGCCCTCGACCAATCTCAAGGAAGGACTTGTTTCGCCGGACCTGGAGAGCGCGGAATTCCTCTTTCGAATGGGGGTCGCTCATCGCAAGGCCTATGATCGCGGCGGAGCCGGCGCCGAGCCCGAACACTTCACGCGGGCCCTCATCTACTGGCGCCGCGCTCTCGAGGCCGATCCCTCCAACTATATCTGGCGCCGCCGTCTCCAGCAGTACGGCCCGCGCCTCGACAAGCCGTATCCATTCTACGATTGGATCAAGACGGCGCGGCGCGAACTGCGGGCCAAGGGGATCAACCCTCGTCCTCTTCTCGCCGAACCGATGGGCGCGGAGATTGCGCAGCCGCTCAAGCAAGGTGCACCGTCAGCCGGCAAGTTTCCTCACCCGGATCCCGACAACAAACTCTCCCGCGATCTCGTCGACATCGTGAAGTGCGGCACCTTCGTGGTTCCGCACACCAGGAATCCGCTCAAGGCCGTCCGGGTCCTGGTCACCCTCACCCCCAACCCGGCTCAGAAGGCGAAGTGGAATGATGAAGCGGGTGTCTCCACCGTGCGACTCGTTCCGCCCGAAGGATGGCAGGCCTCGCAGCCGGTCACCATGATCGCGCCGTCGCCCGGCACCGTGGCTGCCGCCGCTCCCAACGCCCCACGCCACGTGGAGTTCGAACTCCGGCGAACCGGTGAGGTGCCGCCCAACCAGGCGGCCAAATTCGAGTTCCAGCTCTACTACAACGTCTGCTATGGGGAGGACCGCGTGTGCCAGTTTTTCCGTCGTGATATCAGCGTGGATTATGCGCTGACGCCGCGCGAGGAGGACGTGCCTGAACAGTGAATTCCCTCAGGACAAATTGCCGGCCTCCGCTCTTCGAACTTCGAATTCGACCATCCTTCGACCTCCCCAAAAGTAAATCGTCCAACAAAATGCCCCCGTCGGGGTCGCTCTCTGGATAGGACCAAAACGCCATGAAGACACCTCTCCTCACATACCTTGCCCTCGTTGTGACTCTCCTCCCCGTCCACGCCCGCACCTGGACCTCTTCCGACGGGAAAAAACTCGAGGCGGACTTTGTTTCCGCCACCGAGACCCACGTCACCCTCAAGCGCAGCAAGGATGGAAAATCCTTCACCCTTCCCCTCGCTCGGCTCTCCGCCGAGGACCAGACCTACATCAAGGAGGAAGCCACCGCGAAGCCGTCCGCGCCCTCCGAGCCGGCCCCCATCGAGGGTGAGTTTGCCGAGCTCATCACCGGTAGCTGGAAACTCGCCGAACACGGCAAGCTCCCCTACGCCTTCTACGGCGCCAAAGACCTCGACGGCTCGAAAAAGTATCCCCTCGTCGTCTCTCTCCACGGCAAGAGCAGCAACAACGAGAACGGAAAGCAGATCGGATTGGCACGGAGATTCGCGGACAAGAACAACTACTCCGTGCGGCCCTGTCTCATCCTCGCCCCGCTCTGCTACCAACCCCATGGCGGCACCGGCGGCGGCTGGAGCTCCGATCCCGGCGATGAAACGATCGACCTCATCAAGGATCTCGTGAAGAAACTCCCTCTCGTCGATCCCGACCGCATTTACGTGATTGGATATTCCATGGGGGGATTCGGCACTTGGCGCTTCCTCAAGGAGGAGTCGCGCCTCTTCGCGGCCGGCATCCCGGTGGCCGGCTACGCCAGCGGCGTCGGGAAGCTGCGCTCAATGCCAATCTGGGCCTTCCACGGCGCCAAGGACAACGTCGTCCCGGTAGAGGGCGCGCGCAATGCCGCAGACGAACTCAAGCGCTCAAAGAAATTCAAATACACCGAGTTCCCCGAAGACGGGCACGGCATCTCCGGCATGGTGGTCGCCGACGTGAAGGTTCACGAATGGCTCTTCGCGCAGAAAAAGTGAGCGCGTTCGACCGCTGGGACCGGACCTGAATCAAGGCGCTTCTCCGTGAACCCGGAGGGGCGCATTCCCCTATAGCCCCGAAGCCTTCCACTCTTTCCAACCGCCCTTGTAGACGGAGCTCGAGTATCCCTCCTTCGCAAGCAGGCGCGCAGTGTTTCGTCCATCGGGACAATTCTCATCCGTGCAGTAGAGCACAATCACTTTCCCTGCACTGATGGCGGCATCGAGTTCCGCTCGCTTGGAAGGGTAGATCGAATCAAACGACTTTTTGGGGATGCTGATCGCGCCTGGAATGTGGTCGAGGTTGTAGAAAAAGGCAGGACGCACATCGATGATGAAGGCCTCGTTCGCTCCCTGCAATTGGAAGAGCGTCCCGATGTTCATCTGGCTGATCTGCCCCTTTGCTCTCACCACTTCCGGCGCAGGCGCGGGTGCCTCCGGGGGAGCCGGTTTTGACGCGACCTTCTGGTCGGGCGCCGCCGAATTGACCGGGGGGGCAACCGGCGCAGGCGCGGCCGGGCGCGCGATATCCGTGCTGACAGTCTCACAGGAGACCACCAGGAGTCCGGCCCCGATGGCCGCCGCTGCAACAAGTTCCCGCACACTCATGACATCGTTCCCTTCCCTTATTTTCCGAGGCAATAGAGGTTGTTGCGACCGCGGATGTAGAGCCTGTTTCCGATCGCAACCGGCGAGGCATAAATCCTGTCATCCAGTTTGTTGGCAGTCAGGTTGGTGAGCCCGGTCTTGGTAACCGTTCCGCAGAAGACGGTGCCATTCACCTGCGCGATATAGAGCTTGTTGCCGGCCAGCAGGGGTGAGGAATAATAACTTTGCGCCGATTTAGGGAGTTGCTCTTCCCAGATCGTCTCGCCCGTCACCGCATCGAGACAGCTCACCAGGCCCCGCGGCTTTTTTTTGCTCTTGTTATCGTTCACGATATAAAACTTGCCCTCATGGGCAGCCGGAGAAGCGGCGTCGGCGCCAATGCCCTCGCGTTTCCACAGCCACGCGTCCTTGGTGATTTCGCCCTTACCTCCCACTCGCAATCCGCCCGAGACGTCTCCCCGGGCGTAGGTCACCACCACGATTCCATCAGTCGCGGCCGGCGAAGAAATCACCCGCCAGAACTTCGTCCTGGTGGGATTGAACCCACCACAGAACCAAAGCTGCTCTCCGGTCTTGGGATCGTGCCCGGTCAGGTGATCCGCACCCCAGGTCACAATCGTCTCCTTCCCGTCGATGTCCATCACGAGCGGCGTGCTGTAGGAGTCCCCGGATTCGGGCGCGACATCAAAGTTACGATCTGTCTTCCACACCTCCTTGCTGGTCTTCTTGTCCAAGCCCACCAGGTAGGATCCGCCTTCGGTCTGCATCACGGCCACCACCAAAAGTCCCCCTGCCAGCACGGGCGAGGTTCCCTCATCCCACCAGAGCGTGTCCTTGCCGTACTTTTCCTGAAGATTCAGTTCCCAGACTTTCTTGCCACCCATGGTGAGGGCGGCCACCCGGCCCGATTTGAAGTAGGCAAAGATCCCCCTGCCGTCCGTCACTACCGACGAGTTCGAGCCGGTTCCCTTGTTCCGGTTGTCGCCCTTTCCCGCCCTCTCCTTGCCAAAGATGGTCCGCCAGAGTTCAGTTCCCTTGGGATCGTAGGCAACCACCGCATCCTTTCCGTCGATGCCGCAGGTCACGATCAGCTTTCCGCCCGAGATGATGGGTGTTGAATTACCCGGTCCCGGCAACTCCACTTTCCAGACGAGGTTTTCGTCCGCGGAAAACTTCGAGACGGTCTTGGCATTGGGCGCCGCTCCGCTGCCGTCGGGATCGCCTCGCCATGATGGCCAGTCCTGTGCCTGCGCAGTCAGGGTACATCCTGCGATTGCTGCCGTGATCAAAAATCGAGTGTTCATCTCTGCTGTTCTACGCCGGGGAGTGTGCCGTCTCTCAGGAACATGTAAAGACCGACCAAAGAGGCCAAATCATCCCTGAGTCCTGCACCGCAAGGCCCGGATCAAGGGGAAGCGCAGCTGACACGGCTGGCGGAAAGATTTTTGTGTCGGCCCGCGGAGTCGGTCCGTATGGAGTGGTCGCACCTTTCATGACCATGACTAGTTTCCCAAGAACCCTCTGCCTTCTCATCGTCCTCTGCGCCTCCCTCCACGCTGCCGAGCGCCCGAACATTGTCTTCATCCTCGCCGACGATCTCGGCGTGAAGGACCTCTCCATCGAGGGAAGTAAATACTACGAGACGCCACACATCGATCGCATCGCGAAGGAGGGCATGCGCTTCACGCACGGCTATGCCACCTGCCAGGTCTGTTCCCCATCCCGCGCCAGTATCATGACGGGCAAGTACCCCGCGCGACACGGCGTGACCGATTGGATCGGCGCCTCCACCGGGTTGCGCTGGAAGCGCAACGACAGGGTCCTCCCCTCCGAGTACATTCACAATCTCCCTCACGGTGACACCAGCCTCGCGGAGGCCCTCAAGAAGGGTGGCTATCGAACCTTCTTCGCCGGCAAGTGGCACCTCGGCGGCGAAGGTTCCTTTCCGGAAGATCACGGCTTTGACATCAACATCGGTGGCCACCATCGCGGAAGTCCTCCCGGGGGATTCTTCGCCCCGTTCAAAAATCCGAAGATGAAAGACGGCCCCGCGGGAGAGTCCCTTCCCATCCGCCTCGCCAGGGAGACCGCCGCCTTCATCGTCAAGCAAACGCTGGACCGCGATCATCCACTCCAGGAGCCCGCCCCCTTCCTCGTCTACCTCTCCTTCTACTCCGTCCACGGCCCGATTCAGACCACCCCTGAACTCTGGAGTAAGTACCAGAAGAAGGCCGCGCAAAATCCCCACCCCGGAAATCGCTTCCTCCTCGATCGCACCCTACCGGT
The DNA here is from genome assembly GCA_046581525.1 of Roseibacillus sp. GTDB lineage: Bacteria > Verrucomicrobiota > Verrucomicrobiia > Verrucomicrobiales > Akkermansiaceae > Roseibacillus_B. The sequence continues at coordinate 66,688 of JAYGGC010000094.1, forward strand.
CCGCCAAGTGCAGGACTGCCCCATCTACGCCGGCATGATGGAGAGCATGGACGACGCGGTGGGCATCGTTCTCAAGACCCTCGACGATCTCAAGATCGCGGACAAGACGATCGTGATCTTCACCTCGGACAATGGCGGGGTTTCTTCCGGTGACGCCTTCTCAACCAGCAATCTCCCCTACCGGGGAGGAAAGGGACGCCAGTGGGAGGGTGGGATTCGCGAACCTTACTACATCAAGGCGCCCGGCGTGACGAAAGCGGGCTCGACCTCGACCACCCCGGTTACCGGCACCGACTTTTTCCCCACCCTGCTCGAACTCGCCGGGCTCGATCCTCTTCCCACCCAGCACGTCGACGGGGTGAGCCTCGTGCCCGTCTTGAAGGGCGGCAAGATCGCCGACCGGCCCCTCTTCTGGCACTACCCGCACTACGGCAATCAGGGCGGCGAGCCGAGCGGCCTCATTCGCCGCGGCGCATGGAAACTGATCCACTACTACGAAGACGGCCGAGATGAACTCTACAACATCGTGCAGGACATCGGAGAGCAGAACGACCTCGCCAGCATGGAACCCGTCAGAGCGAAGTCACTGCGTGGCGAACTCGATGCCTGGCTGATGGAGACCGGCGCCCACATTCCCAAACCCGACTCCCGTTTCGACGCCGGAAAGCGCAAGCAACAGGACGCTGCCATCCGCAACAAACGCCTCCCCGCCTTGGAGAAACAGCACGCCAACTTCCTCAAACCGGACTTCAAACCCAACCCAAACTGGTGGGGCAGCAAGGTGACCGTGGACTAGTGACTTGACCTTCGACCTCCAACTTTCGGCTTCCGACCTTCGACCTTTGGCTTTCGACCTCCGACCGCCTGCCCCCCGACTAATCTCCTCCCTCCCGGCCCGTTCACGGACGCCAGCTTCGACCTGAGCGCCAACCCCGTTGCCCCGACGCGACGGGCATTCCGATGGCCACCGCAACGATCACGATCTGCCACAACTCGGCCCTCCTCCCGGGTCCAGCATCCAGCATCCGGCATCCATCCCCCATCCTGGATCTAACAATTACACAATTGACCTTCCGCACCCCTCCCGCCATTCATCTGATATGACCCTTCGCCTGCTCTGTTTGCTGCTCTCCACCGCGACCCTCTCCGCCCAAACAAAGCCCAACATCCTCTTCATTCTCAGCGACGATCACCGCTACGATCTCATGGGCTTTCACAAAGACGCCCCGGAGTGGCTTGAGACCCCGGCCATGGATCGACTCGCGAAGGAGGGTGCCCATCTCGCCAACGCCTTCGTCACCACCTCGCTCTGCTCTCCCAGTCGGGCCTCCATCCTGACCGGACAGTACATGCACCACCACCGCGTGGTAGACAACCAGCGCCCGGTCCCGAAGGGCACCGTCTTCTTTCCGCAGCACTTACAGAAAAACGGTTACCAAACCGGCTTTATCGGAAAGTGGCACATGGGCCACGACAACGATGAACCGCGTCCCGGCTTTCATCACTGGGTCAGTTTCAAGGGGCAGGGCACTTACTTCGACCCCGAGCTCAACATCAATGGCAAGCGTGAGACCTTCAATGGCTACAACGCCGACATCCTCACGGACCAGGCCATCAAGTGGCTATCGAAGGTCGGAGATCCAAAGTCGAAGTCCAGCAAACCGTTCCTGTTGTATCTGAGTTACAAGGCTGTCCACTACCCCTTCACCCCCGCCGCCCGTCACGCAAAGCGCTACCAAGGCAAAAAAATTCCCTACCCCGCCACCATGGCGAACACCGAAGAAAACTACGCCACTCAACCTCGCTGGGTCCGCGAGCGCCGCTACGGAATCCACGGCATCGACCACATGCAGACCGGTCCCCTCGATCACGATCCCGTCCCCGACTTCGATGAACTCTACTACAACTTCTGCGAAACCATTCATGGACTCGACGAGAATATCGGCCGCGTGCTCAAGCATCTGGACCAAAGCGGTCTCACCAAGAACACCCTCGTGATCTACATGGGCGACAACGGTTTCGCGCTCGGCGAACACGGATTCTACGACAAGCGGGACGCCTTCGAAGAATCCATTCGCGTTCCCATGCTCGCCCGGGGCCCCGGTATTGCGGCGGGCACCGTGATCAAGGAAATGGTGCAGAACATCGACATTGCGCCGACCTTGTTGGACGCGGCCGGAGCCCAGCTTCCCCCCGGCGCCCCGAAGCTCGACGGCCGCTCCTTTCTTCCCCTCCTGAGAGGAAAGAAGCCCTCCCGGCCCTGGCGCGACCACATTCTCTACGAGTACCACTGGGAGTGGAATTTCCCGGCCTGTCCGACGACCCTCGCAATCCGAACCAGCCGGTGGAAGTACGTCTACACCCACGGACTCTGGGACATCAACGGCCTCTACGACCTCGAGACCGATCCCCACGAACGCCACAACCTCATCAACGTCCCCGCCTTCCAAGAGCAGGCCGAGGCTCTCAAGAATCAACTCTTCGAAGAGCTGACCGCGTCCGGTGGCCTCACCATGCCCATCCGACCACCAGCCGGCGACCCCTACCACGACCGCAAGTTGCAGCGATAGATTTTTTAACCCCCTGGTGTTGGCTATTAGTGATTCCCAACAATCCCGCTACCAGCATCGTGACGCCCGGGGCACCTCTACAACCTCCTTGCTCTCGCGGTGGGATCGGGTTGAACTGCAAGCCAACGCCATGAAAAAAGAACTACTCATTGCTACGCTGGCCGCCGGGCTCACCGGCTTCGCCCAGGCCGAACCAGCCCCGGACCTCGCTGCCGCCGCGAAGAAACTCTCTGCTGCCAAGAACTACACCTGGACATCCTCAAGCGCCTTCGGCGATCGCGAACCTCGCGTCACCTCCGGCAAGGTGGGAAGCGGCGGCCACACCCTCATCAATTACCCGATCCGCGACAGCAGCATCGAGGTGCTGATTCGCAATGGCAAAGCCGCGATCAAAACCGATGATGGCTGGCAGGTCGCCGACGCGGAAGCCGAGGGAGACGAAAACCGGCGTCTCCGATATCTCGCCAGGATTGCGGAACGCTACGAAGCGCCCACCGTGCGCGTCACCAAACTGATTGCAAAAATTGGGGAACTCAAGGTCGAAGAGGGCCGCTACAGCGCAACCCTGAGCGAAGAGGCCGCTAAAGAGATGATGTCCTTTCGGGGTCGTGGCCGCGGGCCGGACGGGGGACAACGCGAAGCACCCCAGATCAGCGGGGCCTCCGGCAGCGTGAAGATTCTCGTCAAGGACGGCGTCCTGACGAAGTACGAACTGACTCTCAACGGCAAGATGACCATCAACAATCAGGAGCGCGACATCAGCCGCACATCCACCGTCGAGTTCAAGGATGTCGGCTCCACCAAGTTCGAAATTGCAGAGGAAGCTGCGGGACTCCTCTCCAAGTCTTCCGACTCCTGAACTACCCAAAGCGCACACAATAGACCGGGGGCAGGTGACTGGTCAGAAGTTCCCACCTGTCCCCCTGGTCCTCGCTCACCCACAGCGATCCCGTCGTCGATCCCATCGCCAGGATCTGTCCGCTCTCATCGAGCTCAAAGGCGTGCCGGTAGACCAAATCGTATGCGGGCGGATCGGGTAATCCCACCGTAAGCGGTTCGAAGGTCTCCCCTCCATCGCGCGTGCGATTCACCAGGAAGCGGCCATCCACCGGATAGCGGAGCTCATCCTTTTTCGCGGGGACGACCCACGCCGTGTCGGCATCGTCTGGATGCACCGCCACCGCAAATCCAAATCCGGACGGCTCGAGGAACTCGTCATCGCCATCAACGCCAACCTTGGCGGCCCGCCCAGCGCCGCCGCCATGGCCATCAGCGCGGGATGGCCCCGCCTCGTCCTCCCCGGCATCCTCATCGGCATCTGGGGCTACGTGATCGGCACCCCGGTGGGCATTCTCATCGTGGAATGGTGCCTGCGTTGATTTGCTCCTCGCCTGAGAACCTCGCGAAGTCCACTCCTACCTCTCATGCCGCGAAATATCGAAATCAAGGCACGCCTCGCGAACTTTGAAGACACCGCCCGGATCGCCCGCCAACTCTCCGGCGCGGATCCGGAGCTCATCGCACAGGAGGATATTTTTTTCCCGTGCCCGGAGGGACGTCTGAAACTCAGGAACTTTTCACCGGAGCGCGCAGAGCTCATCTACTATCAGCGATCCGACCAATTCGGTCCCAAGACCTCGCACTACCAGATCACGCCTACCTCCGATCCCGCCGGTCTCCGGGATGCCCTTACCGCCGCTTACGGTGTGCGCGCCGTAGTACGCAAAACTCGCCTTCTTTTCCTCGTTGGGCGCACCCGCATCCATCTCGACCGGGTCGACGATCTCGGCGACTTTCTCGAGCTTGAAGTGGTCCTCACTGACAACGATGCCATCGAGTCAGGCCAAGCCGAAGCCCACGACCTCATGTCCAAGTTGGGTGTCAACGCCGAGGACCTCATCCCCGACGCCTACGTCGACCTCCTCGAGCGCTCCCAAATCTGAGATCTCCAGCTACCTCTTGCCGCGGCCTTGCGCCTTCTTGGACTGTCGGCGCGCTTCCTCCGCGCGTTGTCGTTGTTGAGCTGCCTGCTGCTGCCGTGCGGCTGCCGCCTTGGCCTGGGATTCGGCCTGGCGACGGACCTGCTCCGCTGCCGCACGTTGCCGCGCCTTGCCCTCCGCACGTCGTTGCCCCTCTGCTGCCCGACTCTGCGATTCGGCACGAGCTCGCTCTTCAGCCCCGCGACGTGATGCTTGCGCCGCCGCCCGACGCTGCGCGTCTTCCGCCTGCTTTCTCGCCATCGCCTGTCGCTGAGCATCCTCCGCCCGCTGCCGCGCGACTGCCTGTCGCTTGGCATTCTCCGCTCGCTGTCGCGCGACTGCCTGTCGCTGGGCATCCTCCGCCTGCTTTCTTGCAATCGCCTGTCGCTGGGCATCCTCTGCCTGCTTTCTCGCGACCGCCTGCCGCTGTGCTTCTTCTGCCTGTTTTCTCGCAATCGCCTGTCGCTTGGCATCCTCCGCATGCTGTCGCGCCATGGCGCGCTGCTTGGCCTCTTCCGCCTGACGAGTCTCTGCCTGACGCTGCGCCTCCTGGGCCTCCCGACGGGACTGCTCCACCGCGGCCCGACGTTTGGCATCCGTCTCTACTTTCTGTCGCGCCTCTCCGGCCCGACGAGAGGCCTCGGCCTTCGCCTGGGCCTCCTGCGCACGGCGTTGCCGCTCGGCGGTCGTGCGCTGACGCTGCGACTCCTCCTTCTTCTTCGCTTCGCGCGCTGCCAGTTCCTGCTGCGCCCGTTTCGCTTCCTCCGCCTGACGAGCAGCCGCGGCTTCGCGCTTCGACTGCTCCATGCGGCGCGTCTTCTCCTCCGTTGCTGCTTCACGTTTCTGCACGGCGGCAAGTTGTCTCCGGCGTTCTTCATTGGCAGCCTTCTGGGCCGCCTGACGTTGCTCTTCAGCCTTTCGCGCCGCAACCTCGGCCACCGCCCGTGCCTTGGCCGCGGCCTCATCGCGCTTGCGCTGCTCCGCCACTTCCGATCGACGACGCTCTCCGGCGACGCGTCCGCCCCCATTTCCGGCCGGACCCCCGCGCCCCTCTTCAGGAAGAATCGCCGCGTGGGCCTCGCGAGCCGCTTGCAGATCCTTCTTCGCGTTTGCGGCCGTGAGCCGCGCGTAGGCCTGTTGCTTCGGATTCAAATTCGGTTCCTGGAGCCGACGCTCGGTCGCAGCAGCCGATGCCACCGCTTGGCGCAAGGACTCTTCCGCCTTGGTCCTTTGCTGCGCATCGCCCTGCGATTGTTGGGCCCGGCGCCCTCCCTGTGCTGATCCCGGTCGTCCCTGCAAATTGTTTCGCAGCGCCACCTGGCACTCTTCCGTTTGGATGGCTGCCCGAGCCGCCTCGTGGCGTTGCACGGCCGCCCGCTGGTGACGATGCACCACTGCGCGATCGATCTTTCCTTTCCCGCCGCGAACGACTTCCACCTTGCCCAGGTATCCCGCCACCCTGCTCGGACAGACCGCCGCATTCCACGGCGCATCAACGCGCGGGGCGAACACTTCGAGGCGATCGCCACGCAAGTTGGGCCGATCCCGTGATGCAAAGCGATCGCGGCCTCCCGCCAGGTCCAGCTGACAACGCGGAACTTTCCGGCGAACATGCCGATTCACCCACGCGAAATCCGGACCGCCGCAGTGCACCCGGTGATCCCGGGTCGTGATGTGCGTCACATTCACCGTGTTGATCACGATCGTGACCACCGAGATGCGGGGCACGCAGTAGGACAGGACCGGCTCGTAAAAGTAGTCCACCGGAACAAAGTTGTAGTAGTCCGGCGCAATGTCGTAGGCGAGGTCGATGCCCGAATCATAATTATAGAAGTCATCGTAGAGCGTCTCCGGAGGCAGCGGGGCCCATCCGAGATAGTCATCGCTCTGGCGCCAGGACACCCACGCCGGGGCCCAGTCATCACCGGGGACCCACACCCATCCGTGATCGGCAAGCAGGACCCAGCGACCGTAGTGATAGACTGCCCAGCCGAACGGCTCATCGGAAAGCCAGGTCCACCCCTGGTCGGAATTCACCCAACGCCCACGCGTATAGGGTCGCCAACTCGGATCGCTCTTGAGCGCCTGGGGTTGCCAGACGAATCCAAATTCGTCGGTCTCAAACCAATCGCCAAACCTTCCGAGCTCCGCGAAGAAGACCTGGTGATCTTTTGCACCGAGCAGGGCCGCGACGGGCTCGCCGTCCAGCGGTTCAGTGAGATTGAGTGCTACTCCCAGCGGCGGATTCTCTTCCACGACCACCGCCCGCGGCGCGCCGTCCACCTCGACGTCTTCCTCGCCCGCCGCGATCTCTTCACCCTTGTTTTTCTGCTCCTGAGCCAAGGCGTCCAGTGCGATCTGGAGCTGTTCCCGCGCGGCCGCCAATTCCGCCGCCAAGCCGGCATCGCGTGCCCCGGCGGCTTCCCGCCGCTCCACTTTGAGTTCATCGGTCTTCCGCTGCAGATCTTCGGCATCCGCCGAGGCATCGGGGCGATCGCATCCCGCCATCAGAAGGACGAGAACGACGGTGGCAAGAAGGAGTGGTCGCTTCATGAATACGAGGACAGGTTCGGGTCATTCGACTCCTTGCCCGCCTCACTCTATTCAAGCGAATCTCAATATCTCCTCCCGGCCGGCACCCGGCCCCTGGGGCGCCATGGCGTCCTGCCCTTGGCGGCGGCTTCCTTCGCTTTCTTGGCCGCCGCGGCCCGCTCCGCCACATCTTCCTCGAGTTGATCAATGCGCCTCTTCAATTCATCAGCATCGGCATTCGAGTCCGATTGATTGCAGCTCAGGAGCGCGATGGCGAATAGGGCGACGGCCAGTTGGGCAAGGCGGGATTTCATGGCTTTTAGGTGCTCCTTCACTATCACTCTCTTTGACAGCTCCCAAGGGAAGAGGAGAAGGAAATCCGCGGTGAGCTCCACTCTTGCACCGGCAAATTCACTCATTAACATTCTGCATGTCCGGCATACTCACCGCCTTCACGAAGACCGCCCAGACGCTGCGTGCCCAACTTCGTGAAGCGATCGTTGATCACGAAGCCTTCGCGATCCCGCTGCGCCGCTGTGAACTTTCCCGCTGCCGCGCCACCTGCTGCCACGACGGAGCGGTCCTCTCGCCCGAAGAGGCCGACCGCGTTCGAGTTCTGTTAGAAAAGCACCCCACCGCCTTTCCCGACTCCGCCCGCGACCAACCTGTGGTGGAACGCGACAACGTTCTCAAGACCGCAACACGCCCTGCCCTCGACCACGAGTGCGCCGACGACTTCCCCTCCCACTTCACCCGCACCCGCTGTGTCTTCCTCGATCACGAACACAAATGCACCCTGCAACTTCTCTCCAGCTCCCAGGGGAAACACCCGTGGCATTATAAGCCCATCTCCTGCTGGATGCACCCCATCCTTCTCCGTCCTGCATCCAGTGCTCGCGACCGCCCCGTCCTCACTCTCCGCCGTCCCGACCAGGACCAAGCCAGGTTCGCCTCCTGCACCCACTGCGGTCGTCCCGACCCCGACGGACAACCAGCCAGGGACGTCCTCGCCAGCGAGCTGGCGGCCCTCTCCAAACTCGCCGAGCGCGAATTCACAGCGGAGCTTCACGCCCCTTCGGTTGAACCCGGTACACCCTAGCGATCGAGGACTCGTTGGTGAGGTCAGGTTCTGAAGGGACCAGTGGTTGACTGCTGGGGAAGTACTACTCGCTCGGAATCCCACTGGAGAACCACGATGCTTGCTGCATTGCAGCTCACGCACATCGGCGAGGTCCTGCCCAACAACAGGTCGAGAATCGCCGCCGAATCATTCCTGACCGCACCCCCGCACAACTGGGAGAGGAGTTCCGGTGCTCCTTTAAACTTCCATCGCGCGTGAATCGGCAGCAGCTTGGCCAACAGATCATGAATGCGATAAGAGCGAAGTTGCTTGCCGGTTCCGTGGCACTGATTGCCACCCTTTCCCTCGCGGCGGAACGGGTGCCGGGGACGAAGGTGACTCTCGATCCACCGAAGGGCTTTGCCAAGAGCACCCAGTTTCCCGGATACATGATGGCCGAGACGGGAGCCTCGATCATGGTAAGCCAGATTCCGGGACCAATCGCAGAGGTGGCCAAAGGGTTTGCCAAGGAAGGGCTGGCAAAGAACGGAATGAACCTCCTCGCCACAAAGACCGTCACCACCAAGACGGGGAAAACCACTCTCTACCATGTGGCACAGTCGGCCAGGGGGACGGATTACCTGAAGTGGATGATTGCCTTCGGCAATGAAAAGGAGACCGTCCTGGTGGTGGCGACCTTTCCAAGGAAGGTGGCCGACGAATGGTCCGAAAAGCTTCGAAAGTCAGTGGTGGGCGCGCGATGGGATACCTCCGCCGCGGTTGGCGCTTTCGAGGGACTGACCTTCCGTGTGTCCGCTCAGGGCAACCTGAAAATCGCGAAGACGATGGGCAACAACGTGATCCTGACTCCCGGGGGCGTATTCCCGCAGAAGAATCCGGACGATCCTCTTGCGCTGATGGGCTCATCCATTACGGAAGACTGGGAAGTTCCCGGCGACCTCGAGGCCTTCACCAGGAGGCGCCTGCTCCAGGCCCCCATCTTCAAGGACGTAAAGATTTCATCGACCACCAGGATCGCGGCGGGGGGCCTGAAGGGTTACCTCTGCAGGGCGGAGTTGACGCACAAGGACGGCGGAGCGCGGCTCGCCGTGCAGCACGCCCTGCTCTTCAGCAAGGACGGCTACTACATCTTCCAGGCCATGTGCCCGGTGGGGGAAAAGGCTGTCTACGATCCGCTGTTCTCCGGCGTCCTGAAGAGCTTCAAGGTGGTCGAGGCGGAGGGCTCCCCAGCCCGTTGACTTTCAGGCAGGACCTCTTCGACGCTCCAGGATACTCATTCCTGCAACACCTGTCCGTCATGAGACGCGGGAGGGAGTAGAGTCTTCCGCTCGCATTGAAAATATCTGTCAGGCCACCAGTGCTGGGTCCATGCTGTAACTGGCGGCCCTAGCAACACGCGGCATCCTTGCTTTAGCAGATAAGTAGAGGAACATCTCACGCCCTTCCGCTGGGGGTCATTCTCAAGGAGGAATTGTTGGGCTGCCAACGTTGCGTCCCTCCAAAAATTGATTTTCTTGATCTCGCCCCAGCGTTATGGCACACGGCCCCAACAGATATATCAATATGGCTGCAAAAACAAAAACGGCGAAAAAAGCGACCCCGAAGAGAACGCAAAAGAAGAAGGCAAAACGCTACTCCGATGGCAAAAAGGCCAAGATCATTGCGTTCGTGAATCAGGTGAACTCAAGCAAGGGGCGGGGAGGAGTCACCGCTGCAGTAAAGAAATTTGGTGCCAGTCCCCTTTCAATCAGCAACTGGATCAAGGGAGCGTCCGGCAGCAAGCCCGGCCCCAAGAAGGGGAAGGGCAAAACTGCCAAATCGGGAGGGGTTTGGGAGAAGCTCGTCGCTCTCAGGGCAGAAATTGATCACTTCGAGAAGGGATTGGAGATCAGGCGTGAAAAGTTCAACAAGCTGAAGAAGAGTCTTTAGCGTTGAGCCCATTCAACGGCCGCGGGCAATGCCCCGTTGGGACCCCAAGGTGCTCAATCCATTGAGGCACTATGGCCCGAAGGTCACCATCATCCGCAGGAACTGCCGGGGAAAATCCCCGAGCGCGGTGGCGCTGCGATAGACCAGGGTCTCCGTCCCATCCGGATTGCGCACATTCGATACCAGGATCACGTCAGCGGGATCACTGCTCCACGAGATCAAGTCGTTGCTGACCTCCGCTGAGATCGCTCCGTCGTCACGGCCGGGGGCGCGGATAATCTCAATTCCGAGGTGCTCGGCGCCACCCTCCTCGACGATCACCGGGGCAGGGACCCCTCCGAGCTCGGCGACATTGGGATCGAGCCCAAGGACGTATTCGATGCCCGCCGCAAGCGAGTCGAGGTCAAGATCCTCGAGCACGCTCGCCACGCCATTGATCAGCGCCCAGGCAGCGAAGGAGGTGGCATCACTGGTGCCGGGAGCTCCGTTGTTGGCAACACTGGACCGCCAATTGGCAGGCACGCTGTGATCAGGATCTGCAAGTGGATCAATCAATACCAGGCTGGGGCCGTCGCCATCGGGCCCTTCCGGCCAACCGTTCTCATCGTCATAAGAGAAGTCCCGAATGATGCCTCCGATCGCATCCTCAAGCACGATGCGTTCACCCGTGTTTTCCAAGGCGGTGTTGTTTGCGAAGATGCCAATCACCGGCAATCCTGCTCCATGGATCGCCGAAAACGCCGTAAAGTCACGGACGATGAGATAGCGTTGCCCGGCGGGCAGGATCAAATTGGTGGGGAAGTCGAACTCAATGCCCGTCACGAACTTCACTCCGGTGAGATCGATTGGGTCCGTCTCCGAAATATTCATGACCTCCACGAACTCGGCAGCGGGATCACCGGCGGGATGGTACATCAGTTCTGAAATCACGAGGTTGTCGGCGTTCGCCTGGGTCCCGACCGAGAACTGCACCTCCGTCAATGCCGACCACACTCCGCCGTCCAGCGCCCTCGCTTTGACGGTCACCGGCTGGGTCAATGCTACCGGGGCAAGGAATGGTGTCCCCACCGCACTCCCCCCCACCAGGCGGGGATCCCTCCCGTCGAGGGTATAGTAAATCGTTCCGGCCGGAGCCGTCATGCCAAGCAGCGCCCCCATGAGAACCGGACCTCCATGCTGCGGGCTGCCATCGATCGTGAACTCCGGAGCCGCCACGGTGGGATACAGGTCTCGCGCCTGCAGCAGGCTGATCAATATTGGGGTGCGGATGTCATACCACCCGGTCTTTTCCAGGGCCACCCGTGCCTCCCAGTCGGCGGGTGTCTTCGCCACGCCATGTAAGTCTCCCCACCGCGCGGATTCACAGATCATGGCTTCACGCGTCTCGGCTGCTCGCGCGTCCCAGGCAGCATTCGCTCCCTCCGGGGTAAGCGGTCCCCCATGAAAGCAGTGCTTGCCTACGCGGTCTGCAAAGAGCAGGCGGTACTCGGCATTGGCTCGCAGCTGCTGGTGCACGTGGGTGGGCCCCTTTCGCGTGTTGGTGTTCGTGTTCTTGTCGATCCCACGGGCTCCATTGACGTCCCCTGTGCTGAGGGTATTGAGAAGAGTCCGTTCCTGGTCCCAGCAGTAAAACTTCCAGGTATCCGGAGTCACCCGGTTCCGGCCCATCCGGACGTTGTTTTGATCCCAGTCATCCGAATTCGAATAGAAGTGCACAAGCAACCAGTCGATGAAAGTCGGAAGGTCGAGGTGCTGCTGGATGGCGGTGTAATTCGGGGGAAACGCCATTCCCAACGGATGGTCCGCAATCGCAAACGCCTGGGTCCAGGCTGCCTCCGTCCCGTCGAAGGCCGAGACGTGATCGCGCACGTCCCAGTCTGCCTCGTTGCCGCCGGCATGCTCCACCATGTAGTCATCTTCGATGCGCTCGAACACGTGATAGACGCCCCAGTACATCCCATTGATGTAGAGGTGCGCATAGCTCTGGACCTGGGACGTTCCGCCCATCGCGATGTGCACGTCCCGGTGCCACTGGTCCCGTAGATAAGTTGCCCGATTCCGCACGCTGGGATTCACCCACGAGTCGCCGTTCCCCCCGCGCAGCTGGATACTGTTGAAGGTGGTGACATCGGAATCGGGAAAGAGCGGGAATTCGAGCGTCCCGGCCCCGTACTCCCTCCGGAAGGCCACCCGCATGTTGTGCTTGTGACGGTTCGGACTACGCGAGGCATTCCCTGCCAGTCGCAGCCCGCCATTGATCTGCTTGTCCACTCCGTGTGGGAAGCCAAAGAACTCCATCGAGATTTCCCGCTCCCAGGCGAATCCCGACTTCCTGCTGTTGGCATAGTTTCCGATCTGCTGGTCAAAGAGCTTCTCGGAGTCGGTCGCGATCGAAATGGTGGGCAAGCTCTGCAGGGAGTCCATCACTTCCTGCAGGGTGTAGAGCACCCCGACAATCGCGGTCTGGTCCATCCCGTAGTCTGCCGTGCGAGACCGGTTGAGATTGTTCCAGTTGGGATACTCGTAGTCGTTCGGATTGTCGGACTGGGTGACCACGTCGGCCGGGAAGACGTAGGTGTGGGTATCGACATTGGTCGGGGCCAGGTCGAATTTGAACGCCGCCGCACGCAACACGGTGGTGACCGAGATGTTGACCGTGGCGAGCGATCCTGCCACCTGCGTGCCGTTCGTGGGAGACGGCGTGCTGCTGTCCGTGGTGTAGACGATCGTCGCTCCCAGCGTGGCAGTCGTGATATCGACGGCGATAGGCGCACGGTAGAAACCACGATCGATGGAAAACTTGGTATCCGCCACAAAGCCCGTCACGCCAGGACCGGCATTGACCGCACCGGGCGTGGGCTGGGTAAAGTAAAGCCCCTCGAAACCAAAGGATATGTCGCTCTCCTGCCCGGGAAACTGCGGAGTGAATTCCTGGATGATGGTGGTCCCATTCACCGCCACCAAGGCGAGATACTCGCCGCCCGCTGCCATGACGAAGTTGGTGTGCAACTCCTGACCCAGCGTAGCGCGATTCTTTCCCGATGCGAAGACGACCAGGAATTCGCCGGGCTGGAGCACGAGCCCCGCGGGAAAACTCCACTTCGCCAAGTTGAGCGCATCATCCGTGAGAAAGAGGCCTCCCAGGTTCACCGGAGCGCCCGTCGCATTCACGATCTCTATCCAATCCGTGTTGTCGCCATCCTCATCATCGAGGGTGAAGCCGTTACTCGCCATGAATTCGCTGATGAGAAGCGAAGTCGCCGTGCTTCCGGCATCCTGCGGGTTGCTCCCCACCATCAACTCGAGCGGATCGGTCACCAGGTCTCCATCGGTGTCGCCGTTGGTGGGGCTCGTCACGAACGGATTCGGAGCCACTTCATCACCATCGCTCAACCCGTCGCCATCGGTGTCGGGAAGGAGTGGATTCGAGCCCAGGGTCGTTTCGTCCCCGTCGCTGAGCCCATCGCCATCGGAATCGGGCGCATTGGGATCGGTCCCCGCCATGAACTCGCCCAGGTTATCGAGACCGTCCGCATCGGCATCCTGGGTCGCGTCCCCGGGGTCGTTTGGATTGAGCCCATTCGCTATCTCCCAGACATTGGTCATCCCATCCGAGTCGTCGTCGCCCAAATCAGCGTAGGTCTGGTAGGCGGTCTGGACCTCCCCTGCGGTCAGGGCCGTGCCATAGACATTGACCAGTGCAATTTCGCCCTTGAACCCGGACATGGAGATCGCATTCCCAACATTTCCCCCACAGCTCCCGTAGTTGCCAAACGCATTCTCGGTCGCCGCATTGAAGACGCAGCTATCGTTCGATCCCGCCAACGATGAAAAGTCATTGCTCAGGTCTTCCACCAGCACACTCACTCCCAAGGCATCCTGCACATGGAGACGCACGGCATCGTTGCCATCCGCGGTGGTGTCGCCGTCGAAGGTCGCCACCGCGTGGATGAAGTCGCTACTCGCGAAATTTGTGAGCTCCACCGTCATATCGACGATCTTGTTGCTGGTCCACGACTTCAGGACGCGCATCTCCGCCGGGAAGATCCCGTTGGTGCGCAGGAGGATGGAAAACCCATTGGTCTGCGCCCCGGACTCCCAGAGCACCTGCCAACCAGTCCGGTCGGCATCTTCGAGATCGCTACGAAACCAAATCTCGACGCTGCCATCCTGTAGCCCGTTGCCAATCGAGGCACTCTGCGGTTGGCCTTGCGGCTTTCCGCCATTCGAGTTGGCACCGGCGCACTCAAAGGAGGCGGTGAGGAGAGTCCCGGCCGAGGAGAACGCGGCCTTCTGGGAAAGACCCACCGCGTTGTTGATGTTGATATTGCGAACCGTTCCCCCGTAGTTGAATCCCGGGCCGACATCCGTCCACTGGGTGAGAGTCACACCGCTCATGAGGTTGCTGCTGCTCGCCGCATCGAACACATGCGCCGGCGTGGCCCCGGAGAGGACGGCAGGGAAGAAAAGCAATGGACAAGCGCAGGTCACCAGGGCGACGAGCACCCAACGGTCGGGGGAATTCATGAGTGCAGGGGGTCATCCACCCAAACACGGCCCCGGCCGCGGTGCGAGCGTGAAATTCCTCCAAGCCCTTACCCTGAGCGAGTTATGGCCCCGTAGGGGCTCTTCGGGAGGGAGCCGGCTGCGACTCCTCCTGATCCCTCTTCACAGGCATTTTCGCCGGGCCTTCGCTTTTGCTACGCAGCTCACCTTCGTCTTCATCCTGACCTTCCCTGCCATGTCCCGCACCTCGGCGTAATGGGTCTGCGCCCCGTCCTTGAAGGTCACCGTCAAGGACGGTCGCATTTGAGCTTCTGCAAAAGGCGCAATCTGCTCAATCTCCCTCCTCACATGGCCGAAGACCCCTATCAACTCTCCGCCGACCGGATTCTCGATCCCCCGGGCAGCTTCACGGGAAAACTCCGCTTCCTCGGCCCGGGCTTCATTCTCTCCGCTTCCATCGTCGGCTCCGGTGAGTTGATAATGACGACGCTCCTTGGCGCCAAGGCTGGCTTTGTCTGTCTCTGGGTCGTCATCTTTTCCTGCCTTGTCAAAGTCGCCCTCCAACTCGAGTTCGGAAAGCATGCGATCTACACCGGCAAGACCACGATGACCGCCCTCAATGAATTGCCTGGCCCGAGGATCGGCAGGGCGAATTGGTCCATCTGGTCCTGGCTCCTCATTATGTCGTTCAAATTCCTCCAGGTCGGCGGAATCGTGGGAGGCGTCGCCCTGATCTTCATGGAGATTGCGAAGTTTTCGGTTCTCCCCCAGCTCCCGGTCATGCTGTGGACCATCCTCACCGCCGTTGCAGTGGCGCTCATCGTCGCGCGCGGTCGCTACTCGCTTCTGGAGAAGTGGTCGCTGGTCATGATCGCCCTTTTTACCGTGTTCACTCTCATCTCAGTCATCGCGGTTCAGTGGACGCCCTACGCCGTCTCCGGGGAGGAACTCTTGTCCGGCATGAGCCTGAAGCTCCCCGCCGGCACTTTGCTCATTGCCGTCGGCGCCTTCGGAATTACGGGTGTAGGGGGCGACGAGATCATGGCCTACAACTACTGGTTGTTGGAAAAGGGGTACGCAGGCTACACCGGACCACGCCCGAATCACTCCGATCGCGAAGCCCACCAGGCTTGGGTCGCCCGCGCAAGGGGCTGGATCAAGGTCATGAACATGGACGCGGTGTTCGCCATGTTCTGCTACACCCTGGTCACCGTTCTGTTCTATATCCTCGGGGCTGCCATCCTTCATCGAATTGGCGAAGTCCCGGAGAAGGGCGATTTGGTCCCGGTCCTGGCCAAGATGTACACCGAGGCTCTCGGAGGTTGGGCCCGCGGGATTTTCCTCGCGGGCGCCCTGGTCGTCCTCTTCTCCACTCTCCTCGCCGCGCTGGCCGCGTGGGCCCGCCTCTTCACCGATGCCTTCAGTCAACTCGGCTGGGGTGATTTTCAGGATCCCGCAATCCGGCGAAAGTTCATCACCGGATGCGCCTTCATCTTTCCTGGCATTTGGGGTCTTCTCTTCCTCGTCTTCGAGGCCCCGGCCCTCATGATCACCATTGGAGGCGTGGCAAGCGCCTTCATTCTTCTGATCGTGGTCTTCGCGGCGATCGTGATGCACCTCAAGTGGCTCCCGGCAGAGCTCAAACCGGGGCCGTTCTACAAATCGGCTTTTGTCCTCAGCTCCCTCGCCATCATCATGGTGGCCGTCATCTCGATCGGCAAGGCCATCGGCTGGTTTTAGCAAACGCTACCAGAAGCAGATCAGGTGCCCATCGCTCCGAATCAGGAGCCTTCCATCCACCACTACCGGTGAGGCGATGATGCCCTCATCGATCTTCATTTCCTGGACATGATCGAGACCGATTCCCGTCAACTTCGCTGCGAAGATCGTTCCATCCTGCCGCGCAACGTAGACCCTTCCTCCGATCACCACCGGCGAAGCACAAAAGGTCTGCACCGACTTCGGCAGCGTTTCCTGCCAGATCTTCTCACCGTTCATGACATTGACCAGGGTCAGGGTTCCCCGCGCCTTTCCGCGGTCGGTGAGAACGAGCGCCATCTTCTCATGCGCAGCGGGCGTGGCGGTGTCCGATCCCCAACCCTTGTGATTCCAGAGCCAGGCCTTCTTCGTGATGTCGCCCTTTCCTCCCATCTTGATGCCCGCCACAAATTCCTCGCGGCCGTACACCACAACCGCCACTCCATCCGTTCCCACCGGAGAAGCGATCGTTCTCCACACCCTCTGGGTATTCGGGTTGAATCCTCCGCAGAACCAGATCTGTTTTCCCGTCCCGGCGTCGTGGCCTGTCAAGTGATCGCCACCCCAGGTCACGATGGTCTCCACGCCATCGATCGTCGTGACGAACGGTGATGAATAGGTGTCTCCATTTTCGCCCACCGTCTTGAAAGGCCGCTCTGTCAGCCAGACTTTCTTGCCGGTCTTCTTGTCGAGAGAGGCGAGGTAGGAAGTCCCCGCCTGTTGAATCGCACTGATCACGATGTTGCCGCCTGCAAAAACGGGGGAGGTGCCCTTGTCCCAGAGAATCTTGTCGGGAAAGAAGGTCTCATCGAAATTGATCTTCCAGACCACCTCGCCGTCCAACGTCAGTGAAGCGACCGTGCCCGACTTGAAATAGACGAAGAGATTCTTCCCGTCGATGATCGGAGATGAGTTCGCGCTGCTCCCAATCCGCTGCGTTCGTCCCAGCCTGGCGGCGCCGAGTTCCTTGCGCCACACTTCCTTCCCGGTCTTCAGGTCAAAGGCCTGCACTCCGTCATTCTTCCCGATCAACCCGGTCACGAACACGCGCCCATTCCACACCACGGGCGTCGAGCACCCCCGCCCCTCCAGCTTCGTCTTCCAGCTTCTCTCCTTGGAGAACTCCGTCGGCCCCTCCGACTTCTCCACCACGCCGTTCCCGTTCGGCCCACGCCACCCCGGCCAATTCTCAGCCAGCGCGTTGCCCACCAACCCAAGCAATCCAAGCGCCAGCGCAATTCCCCTCGCTCTCATAAGCCGCAATACAGCAGTCTCAACCGCTCTCTCTCAACAACATTCGCCTCCCGGGGTCCCCCCTTCCCTGAATACTCATCCCCTGCCTTGACCTCCCGCCTTCACTTTGGAAACTCGGGCCAACTTCAAGACAGATGGCTCACGATATTACCAACAACACCGACATCGAGCTCGGAATCGTTCCCACCCACGCTGGATGGGTCGGCGGACTGGTCCCGGATGACGACGGCAGAATTCCGCGCACCGACGACGGGCAGACCGTAATCCTCGCCGAGGTCAAAAAGCTCTGCGATCTCAGCCGGGTTAAGATAGATTCCATCCAGATCCCTGTCATCCCGGGCACCAACGGGGATGACTTCGACGAACTCGCCGATGGTCTGAAGGATCTCGGCCTTTCCCTTTACTTCGTCCTCATGGTTGGTGGCGCGGATCCCATGAACCCCGCTGACGAGTCCGCGGTCGCCGATCAACTTCTTTTGGGTCTCGAGGCCGCCAAAAAGCATGGCGTCACCATTGTCTCCTCCACTTCCATCGAGGAATGGATGGCTGAGGGCGCCGCCCGCAAGGATGGTGCCGACTTCGAAGCCGCCGTCGAGCAGAACGCCAAGCTCCACCATCGCGCTTACGACGAAGCCGGACTCGCCGACTCCTGCGTGGACTCCTGGCACGTCGAATTCCTTCGCCCCGGCGAGTTCCAAACCTTCACCGACCTCGGTCGTCTCTGGAAATTCCTCCAGGCCACCAACCAACTGATCGGGGGCGGGAGCACCTTCTTCAAATCCCTCACCGACGCCGCCCACTGCGGTGACTCCTCCCTCAACATTCCCGAGAACGAAGACCTCATCGCCCAGATCGGCGCCAGCGGTGAGCTCGGTTGCTTCCACGCTTCCGCCAAGACCACCCGCGGATGTCTCAGCACCGACGACGGCTGGATCGGCTCTCTTCTCACAGCCGTCGCCAAGACCGGCACGCTGGAGCACGTCTTTGTCGAAATCTTCCGTCACGACGATCTCGCCCTCGAAGGCCTCCGCAAACTCGACCCTGGCCACGGCATCGATACCACCGACGGCCGCGACTACAACCAGGTCACCGCCGACGGACTGGCCGACACCGCCCGCCGACTCAACAACCTCAAGGCCCGCGGGCTTCTGTAGAAGTCCTACTTCCCGATACAATAGAGATGCTCCAGCCCCCGCAGGATCCACTGCCCCTGCGTGATCACCGGTGAGGCGTGCATTTCTTCACCCAGGTCATTCCTGGCGACGATCTCGAGTTCCTCGCCGGGCTTGATGACTGTCATCACGCCTTTCTCCGAGACAAAACACACGTGTCCCTGCACCGTGACGGAGGATGCTCCGTGCTCGCGTCCAATGCGTTCGTTCCAAACCAGCCTCCCGGTCTTCGCTTCCAGGCAACTCGCTTTTCCACTGTCCGAGATCACCACGAAGTAGTTCCCAATCGTGGCCGGGCTCGGGACATAGGAAGGATCCTTGCGCGTCCTCCACACCACATGCGTCTTGGTCACGTTCCCCTTCCCCCGCGGATCGATCGCCAGCATGTGCCGCTGGGGAAATCCACAAGTCATGAAGAGCAGGTCCCCATTGTAGACCAGCGAAGCGACAAACTGCTCGGTGGGACCGTCGATCACCCAGTGCAATTTCCCGGTGTCGGGATCAAAGCTCGTCACCGACTTGCTTCCTGCCAGAATCATCTGATTCCTTCCCTCGATCGTCCGGATGATCGGCGTGCAATAGCTGCGAACCTTGTTCGGCCGCATCTCCTTCCAAATCGTCTCTCCCGACTTGCGGTCGAGAGCCACGATGTAGGAGTCGCCGTCGTGGTCACCATTGACGATCACCTTGTCCTTCCACAGGACCGGACTCGCGCAATATCCGTGCACGCTTGAGAATACTCCGGGGCTCTTTGCCCAAACTCGATTTCCGGCGAAGTCGTAGGCTGCCACAAACATGTTCTTGCCGTCGAGGAAGCTGACATAGACGCGCTCTCCATCCGTCGCGGGCGTGCTCGACGCAAAACTATTGCGCCGATGAATCCTCTCCTTGGGTGAGGTCACTACTGTCTTCGTCCACTTCACCTTCCCCTTCGTCCGGTCGACGCACAGCAACTGCCGATTCTCGTCCAACCCGGTCACCACGAAAACCTCGTCTTTCCACACGATCGGTGAAGCGTGCCCCTTCCCGGGGATCGGCGTCTTCCAAATCACGTCTTTCTCCACATCCCACATTAGCGGCACCTTCTGATCAGGACTCGAGCCATCACCCCGCAGTCCCCGCCATCCCGGCCAGGTATCCTCCCCGGAGACCAGGGAGCTCCCAAAAACCATCAGGGTCGCCAACCCGGAGACTAACCTCATCCACATGCTCTGCATCACGCTCCATACCCCGCTCACTCAAGCAAACTTAGCAAAAACCTCCCTCCAACCCTCCAAATTTCCATCACTTCAATCAATGCTAACGCCTATACTATCGATTTTGAGAACCTCCACTCCTCCCCCACATTCTTCCTCATGGACCCGATCACGTTGCTCATTGCAGGTGCGCCCATTATCGGCGCAGTGGTTCTCTTTCTTTGCTGGGACAAACCGTTTTTCCAGCATCGCCTCTTCCGGACAATCCTAGCTCTCGGCTTCGTCCTCCTCACCGCCTTCTGCGCCATCGGGTTCCTCGCCAGCTTCGAACTCGATGGTTCCGCCGGCCTCGGCTGGCGACTCCGCTACCTCACTCTCGGGTCCTTCACCATCCTCGGCGCGCTCTACTTTTTTATCCGGCCTCCCGTCCTCCCAGCACATTGAACGACCCGGCCCTTCACTACTTTCCCGCCAATCGAATCTTGTGGGGCGTCAGCTCCTCATTCCCCGCCTCGTCTCTCGCACCGGCCACCACCTCGGCAGCCTCGTTCTTGAAGGAAATCTCCCAATCGACCACCCCGGGTGAGGTGCGAGTCAGCGTTGCATTCTTCCCATTGACCGACACCTTCACGATCTTGCCGTTGTCGTGCGAAACTCCCCGCACCTTCATCCCGCCTTCTCCCCGCATTATCGAGAGGATCGCGGTCGCCGGCGGCTCGTCATCCACCGTCTCCAGCAGATCCGGAAACGCCACGTCGCCCACCCTGGTGACAATGAGGTCTTCGCCAAACATGGGTGGCTCCTTCGCACTCCGGTCCGGCTGCGAGCGCTCCTCCCGCTCCGTCCGGAGCCCCACCAGCTTGGCATCCTGTCCCGGGCCGAAGTGGTCGTGCAGGTAATACGGCACTCCCTTTTCCGTGACCCGGTCGGAACGGGACGATCCGCCCCGATTGAAGATCGGCCGCCCCGGATCGCCACCTCGCACCGTGACATTGCGAAAGTGGCACTCCGACTCGCCACTGAGATCGTTGTCCGTCATGTGGACCACAGGATGCCGATAATTCCCGCGTCCCATCTCCTCCAGGATCAAGCCATCCACCGTGAGCTTGCCCCACTGCGCACTGGTGTCGTCCATTCCGCGATTGAAGGGCTCCGGACCCAGCTCCGAAAGGTAGAGGTTGCGGTAGACCTGGTTGTCGAAAGCCGGCCGGTAGATCCCGTAGGTCGTACGATGAATGCGGGTGTCCTCGATCAACATGTTCGGACTCTGCGGGCGGAAGCCATAATGCACCGACCAGATCTTGAGATTTGAGACGCGGTGCGGATGCTTGGCGTCCGGTCCGGTCCAATCGATCCGCTTGAGATTCTCAATCCCCTTTTGATCACGAATCGGACTGTCCCCCTGGTCATTTCCGTTCGCCGCAATCACGATCCCATAAAGCCCTTCCGTATGCGTCTCGTTCGCATCGAACCGCCACACCGGCATGGTGCGCACATCCACTTCCTTCAAGGTCCCATCCGCCTGCCGAACCGGCAGGACCGGATCGAAGTTGCTCCGCTTCTGGATGTCGAAGCGATAGCCATACTCGTCATTCTCGCAAGCCACGTTGCGCGTGAATGAATTCTTCCCGTTCGCCCACCAGAAGCCCGCCCCGTCGTTCGGATCAAAGGGCAGGGCCTGGTCCTTCATCCGCTTCCCGCTCTTCGCACCCACTGCCAGGTTGCGATCCAACAGGTTGTAGACCTCGGTGGCGTCCTCCAGGAAAAACCCGTGCCCCTCGCTCTCATAGCCCACGCAGTCGCGCACCAGGAGGTAGTAGCTCCCATGCACCGTCACCCAGCGGTTCCCCGAATTCACGATCGCCGCTCCCACCACGCTACTTCCCCGCATCGTGTCGCGCACCAGGTGGAAGTGGATCGGGTAACGTCCCAGCACGCCCTTCTTCCCGAGATCGGCAAAGCGCGCGTAGCTGATCGAGCCCTTGCTGAGGCGATGATACATCGTGTGGCCGCGCCCCTTGTCCGGATCGGCGCTTTCCACGATCACATTGCGCGACAAGTTCGCGATCTCGCTCCGAAACTCCCCCCTCCCCGGATGGGCGTGCTCGAGGGCCTTCTCAAAGACCACCTTGGTTCCATCCATCTTGACAATGCGCCTCTCCTCGGCGCTCGATTTCTCCCGACCTCGATCGTATCCACCAGTCACGATCACCTCGTCGCCCACCTTCCATCCGGTCACCTCCTCCGCCAGCGTCACCGCCTTCTCCCCGGGCTTCACATCCGCGCCCAACTTCACCCAGGTGCGGTTCATGGGCGCCCCGTGAAACTCCATCCGTCCTCCCGGCCGCGCCACGATGGCCGGACTTTCCTCGCGGCTCATCCCTTCCAGGAAGTGCAACCGGATCCGCGCCGTCACTCCCCGTCGCACCGGGCTCTCCGGCGAGCCCACCACCAGGGCCGCTTCACCGCCTCCAGATTTCACGTCGTGGTCATGCGGCACATCCTCCACCCCCGCATTTCCATCAGCCGCCGCACCAGGCTGAATGCGAATGTTCCCCACGTTCAATTCCGTGTTGCGCACCGTCGCAAATTCCAACCGCCCCGCGATGCGCACCGAGCGAATCACCTCCTCGCGGCTCACGTCATAAACCACCCGATGCCCCGCCACGACCACCACCTCATCTCCGGCTCCCGGAACCTCGCCATTCTTCCATGTGAGTGAGTCACTCCAGTTTCCACTCTGCTCGCTGTGAACAACCGTGGCGGAAGCCGGGAGCGTGAGAACGAGCGAAAGAAGAAGGCAATTGCGTTGCACATTCATAGTCTCCCAAATGAAACGTCGAGGGCCCCATCAATCATACAATTGTAGGCCGGGCGCTCCGCCTGCCGAAATCAACTTTGCGTAGCCAAGTCGGATGCATATCAGGCCTGAAAGCCCAGGGCGAAGCCCTGGGTTGACGAATCGGAAATGTCCTGCGGCCTGAAAGGTCGCGAGAACGTCCCGCCCTAATCCCACACCTCACGTGCGTCGAACTCGACGCCGCCTTGAGTTTGTCTGCAATCCAAGCAATCAACCACTGCGCCATCCTCCGGGCAGTTGTCGACCCGCTCAGTCACCACCGACTCGGCAACTCTCCGCTGCTCGGCCACTGCCGATCAATACAAGTGGCGGTTCCGCAGGCAGGGGAACACCATTTGGTCAGTCTCGGCATTCACCCCCAGCACATCCACCCCCGTCAGTGGATCGGAAGAAGACACTGTCCACGAGTATGCCTGCCAACTCCTCCAGGGCACCTGCGAGTCCGATTGGTCAGTCCCCGTAACCTTTCAGACCCTTCCCGCTTGTCCCTCTCCCACTGAAACGGAGGTAGTGATCTTGAGCCTGACTCACGATCGCGCCACCTTTGACTGCACCAAGCCGGCAGACCAATACCAATGGAGATGGCGACTTCCTGCCGGAAGCTGGACTACCCGCGCCTGGTCATCCAATTCCGCCTTCGACGTTAGCGGTCTCAGCGAGAATACGTCCTAGCGTATCGAATGCAGACTCCTCTGCAACGGCGACGAATCCTGGTGGTCCCTGACCGAATCCTTCCAAACCCTCCCTGCGCCGACGCTGCCACCCCCTCGCCTTACTGATGTGATCTGCAATCACAACAACCGCACGCTTCGCGTGGCCTGGACCTCCACTCCCGGTGAGAGCTTCAAGATCCAGGTTTCCATGAACGGCACGACGTGGATGGACGAACAACCCAGCTGGCCCGCCGCCGGGGTTGGGAATGAGGCGAGCTACCTCTACAGCCCGCCGCCCGGAACTGATCTCGCCCTCCTTCGAGTGGAGCGGAACCAGGGCATGATTGAAAAATGAGTCGTGTCGCGTGGCGAGACCATTTCCCTGCAGGCGAGGCGCCGCGAATGAGTAGGTCGAGACCTTCGAGGGAGCTGGAACGAAGTCTCCAGCGAAAGGTACCGCTGCCCGCCGGGGCACCATCCTACCGCGACCGGCGATAGCCGCGTTGTTTTCCCAGCCAAATCAAAGGTGCCGCGGCGCGATCCAGTTTTCGATCATGCCCTGGGATGCTGCCAGCAGGCTCACCCGACCAACCGCTTCAACTCCACTCCGGCTTCTTCCACCCACTCACTCCCCGGCAAGGCATAGGGCCGGAAGGTTTCGAGGTAGCCTTCGTGCTCGTTGTAGAAGAGCGCACGGTGCAGTCCCAGGTTGCTCGCGGCCGGGCTATCCACCAGGGCCGCCGAATCGTTCTGGCTCATTTGGAAGATCACCCGCATCTCAAACTCGCTCACCGCCTTGCGGCTCAGGAAGCGGTTTACATTGTTGTAAGTGTCCACCGTCGCAATGACGTGCAGCCCGAGGCTGGTCCCTTCGGTCACGATCTCATTGAGCTGCGCGCCGGGATTCGCGCCTGCCGAGTCATCGCTGTCGAAGGAGAAATCAAAGTCATCCTCGTGCTTCAGCTTCTTGAATTTCTGCAGGTTGTGCACCACCAGGAAGACCGGCGGCGTATTGCCCGCCAATCCCTCGTCCGCCGCGCGCCGCTTCATCTCCTCTGCCAGCTCATTCATCACGGCCGGGATGTCGTGGTTCTTCACCACTTGCACCTCGTGCGGGACAGCCTCCACCACGGACGCCAGGAACTCGCTCTCGGAGGTTCCAGGCGCGGTGCCGTCACACACAATAAACTTCACCTCACCCTTCGCGTATTGCGCCGAGATGGAAATCATTGAAACGCCCAGCATCGCGAGGGCGGCTTCCTCGCGCTGCCCGATCACGATCAGATTGTTCCCGCTCTGACGATGGAAGGCAGCCTCGGTCGGTCCCTTGATCGAGTTGGGCGCTCCGAGCCAGGCCTTTGCCACCGCCGTCTTTCCGATCTTCCCGGCGTGCAACAATTTGTAGAGGACCTCATTCTCCCGGACATCGGCGGGTGCATTTCCTTCGAAGACGATGGGGGCCGGTCCCTGGTGGCCCTTCTCCCGGGCGATCTGGTTGACCTTCTCGAGATACCGGTCGCGCTCTTCATCCGAGAGCCACACGACCTGGAAGGGACTGTTCCCTTCGATCGCGCCCGCGCTGTCGTTGTAGATCCCCTCCCCCGGCCGCGAGAGCATGCGCGGGGCCGGGTTGGTGTCGTCCATGATGAGATAGGCATCCGCCTCGTTGCACTGCAGCGCCACCCGGATCACCATCTGCCCCATCGTGGTGCGGGCCATGCTGTAGGCCCCACCGAGGGTCTGCGACCCGAGCAGGACGTGAATTCCAAAGGCACGACCTTGCCGCACAATGCGGTCCAGGAGGACCGAGGCGTCCTGCGCGATGCGATCGTCCTCCACGAAGAGCTCCTGGAATTCATCAATGATCAGCAACGAGCGCGGCACGGGCTCCGTTCCCCCGACCCGCTTGTAACCGGCCACGTCCTGCACGCCCAACTTCCGGAACATGTCCCCGCGGCGCTTCAATTCCTCATCCACGCGCCTGAGCACGCTCAGGCCAAACTCGCGGTCACTTTCGATCGCGACCACCCGGGCATGCGGGAGACGCGAGGTCGCGTAGCACTTGAACTCGACGCCCTTCTTGAAGTCGACAAGGTAGAACTCCACCTGGTCCGGACTGCACCAGAGCGCCAGGTTCGAAATGATGACGTGGAAGAGGGTCGATTTTCCCGAACCGGTTTTGCCGGCGAACAAGGCGTGCTGGCGCGTGCCCTTTCCGATCGCGAGATACTGCAGCTTGGTCGCACCCGTGCGCCCGATCGGGACGCGCAACTCCTTGGTGGTCTCGTGCGTCCAGAAATCCTCTTCCTTCGGAATGACGTGATCAAAGGGAACCTCCACCCGGTTCGAGTCGATGCTGCTCTTCCCGATCTTCTGGACAAACTCGATCGCGATCTCCGGATCCGGCGCCGGATCGAATTCGAGCGCCATCCCGTTCTGGTCACTCTGCCCCACCAGGAATCGGTCATCCTCGTAGCGGATCCGGATGCTGTTTTGGCGCAGGGTATCCGGCACGAATTCCTGGGGGCCCCCGGTCTGCTGGTGATCCCAGTGAATCAAGGTGTAGATCCCGCAACGCGCCCCGCTCATCGCGATGCTCTGCAGGCGATTGGCCGCGGTCTCGCTGAAATTGGCGGGGAAATCCGCGATCACGAGGAAGTGATACTTCTCCGCGATGTTGCCCGCCTGCTCGTTGTACTCCGTGATCGTCTCGTACTCGTTGCGGAGATACATCTGGATCACCTTCTCGATGTGCTCGTTGAGCTCCGCGAGTTTGTCTTCGATCTGCCCGCGTTGCGTCCAAATCCGTCCGTTGATCACGCTGTCCTCGTAATCGGCGAGGTGCATGATGCCCGCAAAGTTCTCGCCCAAGCCCACCGGGTCGATGATCGTGAAGCTCAACTTCCCGGGTGGAGTGGTCGCCAGCAGACGAAGGATGATGTTGTTGAGCGCGCCGATTGCCGTCTCGCGGCCCGGTCCATTGGTCTCGAAGAGAATCGAGCCATCGTGCGGCAGCTGGAGCGCCATCGGGACTTCCAGTCCCATCGCTCCGGGAAGGGTGAGACTGTGCTCTTCGGCGAGAACATCGCCTTCCACCGACAACCGGCCAAAGCGGGCGACATCGTGGAGCACGGAGGATGGCTCCCACTGCTCGAGATAACCCCGCTCCCACGCCGGCGAAAGCGGCAGGAGGGCTTCTGCCATGGCATTGGCTTCGCCATAGATCGGCTTCACGCGGGCATTCCACTCCGCCTCCATCTTGTCCCGGGTGGCCTTGTGGTTCGCTTCCACCTCCGCCACCGCGACGTCGTAATCCTCCTGCAGTTTCGCCATGCGATCGGCGGATTCCTGCTCCAACTTCTTCACCCGTGCCTCGTGGGCAGCGTTCATGGGGCCGACCACTCTCTCTAACATCTCCGCATTTTTCGCCAGGGCGCGACGGTGTTTCTCCTCCAGGCGCTGTCCTCCCCCCTTGCGATACTGCTTGGCGGCGGCGTCGGCAACATTCCAGCGATTATCGCCGGCAGCTTCCTCCTCTGCCAGCCGCGCCTGCTCTTCCTGGTACCTTGTCGCAATTCGCTCGCCACACGCGGCGTGCGCCCGTCTCGTTTTCTCGATCTCTTCGGCCACCGCTCTGGCAGCTGGTTCCGAGCCTCGCCCGGTCGCAAACTGGATGATCAGGATCAAGAGCAGCGTTCCACCGGCAACCCCGCCGGTCGGCCCCCAGGACGCCGCTTCTGCCTCCCAGAACTTCGAGAGATAGATCGCGCCTCCAAGCCCGAAGACCAACAGCAACCACCACGGAAGAAAACTGAGAACCCGGGCGAGGCCTTCGGTTTTGAAGGCCTCCAGCTTCTCCTGTCCCCTGGCGATGCCTTCGCGCACGCGCTCGAGAAACTGCGGCGTCTGCCCGGAGGCATCCACCTCTCTCACCTCGAGGGCGGCTCCATACTGCGGCTTGAGCATGCGCTGGAAACGCACATAGCCACGCATCGCGCCGTTGGCTTTCCTCTGCAGGCTACCAAGGTTCTGTTGTTCCTGCGCCAGCTCAGCGTAGAGTCCCTGGTACATCGCGGCAAGTTGCTCGAGTGAAGACTGACGGTTTTCCTTGTCCTGCACCGCTTTCACCTGCAACTCGGAAGCTGTGCGCCCTCTTAGTTCCTCGGCCCGCTTCGAGAGCAACCGCTTGCTCGAGAGGTGCGCGCTCCCGATCCACTCCGCCCGGGCCGCGTGGCGTCCTTCGGCGTGCTTCTTCTCCTCCACCGATCTCTCGTCGGCCGCAGCGATCGCCTTCTCCAACGACTCTCCTTCCTCCTCGATCCCGTGGTCCAGGCCCTTCTTGGCCGCAAAGTTTTTCGCGCGGCGCTCCTTGGCCATCTCCTCTTCGCGCTCCGCAAATTCCGAGATCGCGCTCGTCAATCCGGTCGCAAGCTCCAATCCCCGTCTTACTCCAATTCTATTCCTCACAATCGCGGTGCGCTTTGTAGATAATCTTGTCAAGTTCCTCGATCACTCTCACCGCAGCCGAAATGTCGTCTGGCAGCGACTCGATGTATTCCTTCTCGAACTCCTGGCTCTTGCGGTCCTGCCAGAAGTTTTTCACCTGGTCCCAGCTCTGCAGCAACACCTTGGTGGACTTGGTGAGCTTCACCGCGCTTGCCCTCGCACTCATGACTCCTCTCCCTCCTCGTCCCCGGATTCCGTTTCACCTTCCGCAGGCCCGGCGCTCTTCTCATCAACCCCTCCCTCATAGGCGATGCGGGTGTAGTCGTCCAGGGTCCGCTCGGCCTGGGCCAGGTAGGATACCGCCTTGGGCATCTCGTGCTTGATGAGGTACTGCATCCCATCCAGCTTCTTGAGGAGCGGTTCGACCAAGTTGTCGTAGTTGCTAATCCACTTCTTGACCACCTTCGCCCTCTCTTCGGTCTCGCGCACTTTGCGGCGCAGCCGCGTCACCGCCATTTGACGGGCGGCACTGTGACTCGTCATGGCGCTCAACCTCGAGGTGAACAATTCCGACTCGGCTTGTTCGAGCTGCTTGCGCAGCCGCTTGAGCCGTCCTTCCCAATACGCACGCTGGTCGATCTGCAGCCAGTTTCGCGTCCGGCGCACATCATCGCGCACTCCGTCGATCGCACTCCCCGCCGATCCAAGGTAGATCACCAAGCTCGAGCGAAACGCCGTGAGGGCGTCCACCGAAGTAACCCTGGCCTGACGTTCCATCTAACGCTGATCCAGATACTCTTCGATCCGCTGTGCCTTTCGCAGCAGGAACGGCGTGTGCTTTTCGGAAATCTCGATGAACTTTTTCATGGCCTTCATCGTCCCGACGAACTCCTCTGCGAATTTCTGGTTCTCCTGGTCCTTCCAAGTATCACCAAGCGCGGTAAATCGCGCATGGAGCGAAGAGGATTTCACCTGGAGTTCGTCATTAAATCGTTTCAGTTCCTTTGCGAACCGCCGGACTTCGTCCGGATCCATAATTGCCTGGGCCATCGTCGTTGTGTGGGGTGTGAGGGATTCTGGGATCGCAGCCCTGCACACGGCAAGGACCGATCTTCCGGAATACCAATGAAACCCTAGCCCCGGATGGGAGTTTCTTCAACTCTGCCCGATTCTTCCCGGGCCTCTCTGATGCCCGGTTTGGAGTATCTTGCTAGCGTCTGCGCTCCCCGAAGTAATCGAATCCCTTCAGTTTGCTCGCCCGTCCCATGGGCACCAGGCAATCCACCGGCTCCGGATTGGTCACCAGCTCCATCGCAAAGGCGAGGGGATTGCGGCCAGGCCGCTCGATCGATACGCTCTTTCCGTTGGCATCTCCCACCCGGCCCCAGGAATCTCCCAGCGCCACTGCTTCGATTCTTGTGATTGCCTGTCGCTCCCGATCGTACTCTAACACTCCGGCGATTCGTGGCTCATATCCCCGCGCCAGGGGTCCGTTCGGGGTGGTGGCCTTCCCTTTCTCATACTCACTCCCCATCGCCATCCTCCCCTCCATGCGAAAGCGAATCGAGGACGCGCCCCAATCCACGATCGTGAGGGTCAATTCCGCCCGCCGCACCAGCTTCGCATTCCACTCCCCGCCCTCGGCATAGACTCGTTGCGGGGTAAGATGAAAGCGCGCAATTCTCCGCGCAATCCTCTCATCAACCCGCACCGACCACCCCACGACCGGATCCCCGGCCGGAATCCACGCCCGCCATTCGTTCTCGAGAATCCAGATGTGATCGGTGCTCGCTTCGAAGAGGTAGCCGTTGCGAGCCCGTCGGTTCTCGTCATGATCCGCCATGAGTGGAAAGTCGTCAGCGGTGACCCGTCGCAACCCGTCGGTCCCTTTCCGCGCCAACATCCGTCCATGAATGCTCAGTATCAATCCGCCTTGCGGAGGCTCTGCAGGCACCACCTTGCGATCGACCGCTCCATGTTCGCCCACCGTAATCGCGCCCGCGGCCCGTTCCTTTTCCGGGAGGGCCCGGAACTTCTCCAGCACCTTGGCGGGATGACCGGCTCTGCCGAGGTCCACCCCGCCCGCCGTAACGCAACGCTTGTAGCCGGATGAAGTGGGAAAGAACTTCGGCCCGAACGCTTTGCGCAGAAAGTCACCGGTGGCATCCTGCCGCTTGCGCGCCACTCCGGTCTCCGCGGTGACACAGACAAAATTCTCGCGAATGAGCTTGGTCTGCTCAGCGCTCCAGTAGGTCGGCGCCCGGCCGGCCCGTGCAGCCGCTCAGCACACCCCCACCGGACCACCGCCGCTTCCCGCCCAGATGAAAATCGGTTTCCCCTCCTTCGCGGCGATCTTGCGCGCCGCCCAGAAGTCGGTATGCCAGTGGATGGTCCGGAAGAGCGCCTCACCCTCGGCAGGCGCAATCAGGTTTTGAATCGCTCCAAGCCGCTCCAGAATGAGCAGTTCAGCAGAGTCAGCGTTGCGTTCCGCGGAAGAATCGACCGCGCCCAGCAATGCAATCCCGGTGGCGAACAAAATTGCCTTCCTCATCAAACATGATAACTCGCAGAAAGGTGAAGATCTATCGCCCAAACCAAACACTCGTGGCCTGAACCCTGGATCCTGAGGAAACTCGCATCCGCCTCGTCCCTCCCTTCATCCTAATACCCGGCCGCTTGCCCGTCCTTCCTCGACTCCGAAGCGCCATAGTAGACGTCCTGCACGGCGTCGTAGCGGATGGCCTGGTATCCGCCAAAGGGTCCTACCGCGTGTGAGACCTGGTGGCCCCGCTGCATCAGGGCGCGCACCGATTCGAAGGGGAATCCGGATTCGAGGTGCACCGTTCCTCCCCCCTTCTCCCGCTTGGACCCGGTGGGTTGCGACGATCCGCTGTGGATGAGGCGCGGAGCGTCCCCGGCCTCCTGCAGGTTCATGTCGAAGTCGACCAGGTTCATCACGATCTGCGCGTGGGCCTGCGGCTGCGTGCCTCCGCCCATCACCCCGAAGCTGATGTAGGGCTTTCCCTCCTTGGTGATGAAGGCCGGGATGATGGTGTGAAAGGGCCGCTTGCCGGGCGCATAGGTGTTGGCACGCCCACTCTTGAGATCGAAAAGCTCACCCCGGCTTTGCAGGCAAAACCCGAGGCCGGTGGGACAGAGCCCCGATCCGAATCCGCGGTAGTTGCTCTGGATCAGGGAGACCATGTTGCGATCCTTGTCGGCCACCGTGAGGTAGATGGTGTCGCCTTCATCGAGGGCCGGTCGGCCGGCCTTGACCCGGTCGGCAGCCTGCTCCGGATCAATCAAGGCGCGGCGCTTGGCAGCGTACTTCTTCGAGATCAGTCCCTCCACCGGAACCTTGCCGAAGGCGGGATCGGCATAGAACTTGGCGCGATCTTCAAATGCCAGCTTCTTGGCCTCCACGAAGTAGTGCAGGTGATCGGCGCTCCCGAATCCCGCCTTCCGAAGATCGAATCCCTCGAGGATGTTCAGGATCTGCAATGCGGCGATGCCCTGGCCGTTCGGCGGGAGCTCCCACAAGGTGAGACCACGGTAGTCGGTTGAGACCGGATGCACCCACTCCGACTCGTGCTTCGCGAAATCCTTGGAGCTCAGATAGCCCCCATGCTTCCGCACGAACCTGCTCGCCGTCCTGGCAATCTCGCCCTTGTAAAAGGCATCGCGCCCGCCCAGCGCAATTTTCTCCAAGGTGTTCGCCAGCGCCACGTTCCGAAAAATCTCCCCCTTCACCGGGGCACGCCCCTCGATCAGGAAGGTCTCCGCAAAGCCCGACTCCTCGCCAATCGTGTCGATCGATCGATCCCAGTAGTGCGCGATCAATTCGCTGACCGGAAACCCCTCCCGCGCGGAATCGATCGCCGGCTGCAGAACGTTCCTCATGGGCAGCTTGCCGAATCGCTCATGCAACTCGAACCAGCCATCCACGCATCCGGGCACCGAGATCGTGAGCGGTCCGTACTTGGGGATGTTCTTCGAGCCCTCCTCCTTCACGCGCCTGCGCAATTCCTCCAGGGTCAGCTTGCCCGGCGACCGGCCACTCGCATTCAAGCCGTACAACTTCTGCGTCTTGGCATCCCAAACGATCGCAAACAAGTCGCCCCCGATCCCGTTGCCGGTCGGTTCCATCAATCCCAGTGCCGCATTCGCCGCGATCGCGGCATCCACCGCGCTCCCGCCCTCCTTGAGGACATCGAGGGCAATCTGGGTCGCAAGGGGCTGGCTGGTGGCCGCCATGCCATGCCGCGCAATCACTTCGGATCGCGTCGCAAACTCCCTCCCTGTAATTCGATCGGCCATGCTCGACGACAGGAGAAGCGCTTGAAGCGCCAGGACGCAAGGGAACATTGAGGAAGGGTGACACCTCATGCCAATCAGGATAGGCGGTCTCCCCCCACGTGCAACCCTCCTGAATCCGGCCCTGGCTTGGTCGAGGTTGATTCCCAAATTACCTTGTAGGAGCACCTCCCCGCGCCTTTCTTGTCTGGTGGAAGCACGAGGCCGGATGCAGATAAATCGCAACAAGGGGGTATTGATCGGATTTGCTGCTGGGTTCCTCATCCTCGCGGCTTTCTTGCTCCTCAAGTCGGTCAACGAGGATGGAGCGCCCGAATCTCCCCGCGCGTCCGAGGGTTCGCGAGCCGGCCCCTCTCGCCAGGACCTCGGCGAGTCGGAGGCGGGATCTTCCGGCCCCAGGAAGTCGGGCCGCCAGCCATCGAAGTCGACAGCACATGGTCTGATCACAACCGCGAGTGGACTGCAGTACGAAGTTCTTCGCGAAGGAATGGGGCCCCGTCCCAGTGCCCAAGACCGCGTCAAGGTGGACTATATCGGAACCTTCGAGGATGGGACCGAGTTTGATAGCTCTTACAAGCGGAGCCAGGCCGTGGTCTTTCCCCTCAAGAACTTGATCAAAGGTTGGATCGAAGGACTCCAGCTGATGAAGGTCGGCAGCATATACAGGTTCGTGATCCCGCCTGAACTTGCCTACGGGGACAAGGCCCAGGCCCAAATTCCGGCCAACTCCACTCTCGTCTTTGAGGTCGAATTGCTGGAGATCGAAAAAACCAAATCCAAGTAGGCCCCAGACAAGTGCGGGTAACTGTTTCAGCTGCCAGGACCTGTTAGATACGCCAACAGGTCCGCCATCTCCTGCAAACTCAAGCCCGCTTCCAGCCCGGCGGGCATGAGGGAACGGTTCAGGTTGGTGAGGCGTTCGATATCCCCGCGCTCGATTCTCTGTCGGGTTCCATCGACCCGGAAGACGGTCAGCCCGGCCGCCGTTTCCTCCCCGATCATACCCGCCTCGCTCTTCCCACCCTTCAACTTGACTTCCCACAGGAGATACTGCGGAGCGATCTCCCGGTCGGGCTTGATGATGTTCTCGAGCAACATCGGCGCACCCTTGTTTCGCAGTGAGGCGATGACCGGCCCGATCGCAGCAACCGCCTCTCGGCCCTCGTGGCAAACCGCGCAACGTTGCCCGAATACTGCCTCGCCCCGCTCGGCCTCTCCCTTCATCAGCAGCGCCGGGCGGTAGTGCGCGATCGCCTCCCTGCGGGTTTGCATCGGCAATTCCCCCAGCAGCTTCTTCGCCCGGGCCCGCACTTGGGCATCCGCATCACGGAGCAAAGATCGCTTGCGCTGGAAGCTCACCTCACTCGGAAGGAGCACCCCGCTCTCCACCCCACTGAGAATCGCACCCGCACTCATCCGGCTGAAAAACGTTTCACGCATCGCCGGCGCCATCCTCTTCCAGCGCTCGAACACCTCCTTCTCCCAGCCCCTAGGCTTTCGCTTCGCCAAGGCCTCTGCTGCAACACCGGCCAAGGCACGATCGCTATCATCCACCCACTTCCAGAGCGCCGCCGCGGAGGTGGATCCATCGACTCCCAGGAACCACAGCGCGGCCTTCCGTTCATCCGCCGGCGCAGAATCATCGGCCGCCACTTCCGCCGCCTTCGCGAACAATGGACGCAACTTCGCATCACCCGTCCCCGCCTTGGCGGCCTGCAGCAATGCCTGCGCCGCTGCCAGGCTCTCCTGGGCCAGGACAACCTCGCTGAGAACTCCCCGCTGTTTCGCCGCCACCGCCACCGTCCGCAGGATCCAGGGATCTCCCTTTGCACCGGTGACCAGGGTGGCGAGGACTGAGGCATCGATCTCGACCTGTTTGTCGAGGGCTCGCAGGGCAACTTCGAATCTCACCCTGGGATCGGGGTCCGAAGCCAGGGATTTGAAGAACGCGCTTTGAGCCGGTTCCAACAACCGTGCCGTGTGTCTGCGCAACTCAGGGCTGGGATCGTGCAGGAGAGCCGGGCTAAACCAACCCGGGGCCCGGGTGCGCTCGAAGAGCCGGAGGGCGCAGAGACGCGCACGATCCTCCGACCTTGCGTTCGCGATCAGGGGGACGAGCAGAGTCGCGGCATCCTGGTCATCTCGTTGCAGCAAGAGGCGCGCACAGGTATCACGTAGCCATCCATTTTCGCTTCCCAGTGATCTGTAGAGATCAGCGAGAGTTGGCCGCTCCAACAATTTGCCGCCCGGCCGCTTGAATCCTTCCGGCACCACCCGCCAGATCCTTCCCCGCTCGTTTCCACTGTAAAGATCGAGGTGCTGCTTGATCGATTCCGGAATCGACCACGGGTGCTCGATGGTCTCCCGGTACATGTCCACGATGTAGAGAGCGCCATCGGGACCGTTCGCGCACTGCACCGGACGAAACCAGTTGTCGGGCGAGGCCAGGAACTCGCGCTTCTCCTCTCCCTTCGCGCGGCGCGCCACGGGCTGCACGCGATCCTTCGGAAACTCGATCACCTTTCGGTGCACCAGGTTGCTTCCCACGTCACCCACGAAGACGTTCCCGCGAAATTCCTTCGGGAAGGCGTCGCCACGATAAACCGTCAGTCCGCTCGCTGCGGTAAAGTAACCCGCCGCGCGTCCCCCGCCTTCAACCGGGCCGCCCACCAATCCCTGCACCCGCCAACGCGTCCGCACCACTCGCCACGGTTCCACCTGGCTGATGCGGAACACTTCCGCGGCACCTCCATCAACCGGGATGTCGACCAGCGGATGCGGCAGTCCGCTCACCTTGTTCCAAGGCCACGAGTAGATCACCGCGATCAGGTGCCGGCTGTTGCTGCAGAGATAACGCCGCCCGTAGTCATCGAAGGTCAGCCCGTATTGGCCGGTTCCGGATTCCGCACGCAAATCCAGCAATTCCGGATCGAAGGAGAAATCCGAGCCTCGCAGGCTGAGCGGCTTCGCCTTGGGATCGTTCGCTTTCACCAGCCCGCCATTGGAAGCGGTCGATCCGTGGATCCGCCCGTCCGGCCCCCACTGCAACCCGTTCACGAGGGCCTGCATGTTCAACCTCTTCAGGCCCGCACCAAATCCCGTGAAGACCACGCGCTTCTCATCGGAAACGCCGTCGCCGTCCCGATCACCAAGGTAAAGAATCTCCGGCGAGGCTGACACCAACACCCCGCCCTTCCAGCAGACCAGTCCGGTCGGCCACTTCAGGCCCTCCGCAAAGATCGTCGCCTTCTCGTAGCGCCCATCACCATCGACGTCTTCCAACCGCTTGATGCGACCCAGTGCTTCTTCCCGACGCTCGGGATAGCCCCGCATCTCCGCCACGAACATGCGCCCTTGTTCGTCGAAGGCGATTGCTACCGGATCGACCACTTGCGGCTCCGCGGCGGCGATTTCGACGCGGAATCCTTCCCGAACCTCGAATGACCTCTGCGCCTCCTCCAGGCTTTGGGGCGGAATCCTTGGGAGTTCGGCGGGATCGGGCTCTGGTTCGGCGGACAGGACGGTGCCCCACCCGAAACAAAGGGCAAAACTCAACCGTTTCGTATTGTCCAAGAGAGTCGCGCTTGGAACCATCCTCCGATCAAAGAATGAAAACCCCCGGCCGTCGAGAATTCATCCAAACTGCCACCCTGGCTGCCACCGGCGCGTCCCTCTTCAGTTGTTCGCGCGAGAAGGCGCCCCCGCAGCCCGAACCCTTCAAAGGCATCGTCGACGTTCACCAGCACGTCGGCTACCTCGATCGCCTCGACGAACAACTGATCGCGCACCAGGAGCTCATGGGAATCACGCAGACCGTCCTGCTCCCCTCCGCCACCGCCGTTTCGCTTCCGTCCACCCACGATGGAAAATCGAATGGTCTCGCCGGCCGCGCGAGAGGCAATGAAGCATGCATGCGCATCGCGAAAGCCCACCCCAGTCACTACGCCTTTTTTGCCAACGAAGGTCCCGACTTGCCCACCGCGCGCAAGGAACTCGAGAAGCACCTCAAGCAGGGCGCCATCGGGATCGGCGAACAAAAGTTCGCGGTCGACTGCGACTCGAAGCACAGCGAACTCATCGCGGCCATCGCCAGGGAGTTCGACGTGCCCGTCCTCATCCACTTCCAACACAACAGCTACAACCTGCACTTCGAGCGCTTCCACAAGATCCTTGCGAAGTTTCCCTCCGTGAATTTCATTGGCCACGCCCAAACGTGGTGGGGAAACATCGATCAGAAACACGAGCAGGCCGTGATGTATCCCAAGGGCCCAGTCACTCCGGGCGGCCTCACCGACCGTTACCTCGCCGACTATCCCAACATGTTCGGAGACCTCTCCGCAGGCTCCGGCCGCAACTCCCTCACGCGGGACGAAGACCATGCCCGCGCATTCCTCAAGAGGCACCAGGACAAGCTCCTGTTCGGCAGCGATTGCCCAGATCGCTTCGGCCAGGGTGAACAATGTATCGGAGCCAACACCCTTGATCTCCTCCGGCGCCTGCTACAGGACGCATCGACCCTTGAGAAGATTGTGGGCCGAAATGCCCGTGGAATCATGCGGCTTTGAGCGACCAGCGGTCCGATCCTCTTGACGCCGAAGTGCTTCCACCGTAACTCATTCGGGACGGAATGCCCCCCCCGCGCCCTTATTGCCATGCGAATTCAATCAACCCTCCTCGCCACCTTTCTTGCTTGCTCGCCAATCGCCAATGCTGCAAGCACCGCTGTCGATCTCTCCTGGCTCGACGGTTTTCTTTTCAGAGCTGAGAACGCGATCACTGACATCAATGACGTCCCCCTTTCGATCAGGGATGTGATTCAAGTTGGCTACTTCAACGGCGTCGATCCCAACAAGGATCCCCAGACCTACACTCAAGCCGACTGGGACTCCTTCACTCCACTCACCGGTGATGGATCCCTGAACCCCCCCCCGGGATCATTCGGCAGCTCGATCATCGGGGCGGGAGGCGCCCCGGCCGGATATTTCACCTTTAATGTCACCCTTGACGATACCCTTCATACCGGCGTCCCAACCTCCGATGTCCGGATCGGCCTGCGCTTTTTTGACGACGAGGTGGCCGCCAATGCGTCGAACTTCAACACCGTCAGCGGCTCAGAAGTTTCGTGGATCCTCCCGACTGCGGTGGAGTTTCCCCTGATCGTCTTCCCCAAGATTGCCAACCTGGATACCGACACCCTCTCCTGGGAAGGAACTCCCTTCGATACCGACCTCGTTCCCGGAGCCGTTGCTCCGAACCTCGTGCTCACCAGCGTGAACCTGCTCAGTCCCGCCACCCTGCAGATCTCCTGGACCGGCGGCGACGGCAGCAACATCATTGAGACCTCCACCAACGGAGAGAATTTCACAACCGTGTCCACAGGGGCCTCCTCACCCGCCATCATCGTGGTCACTCCCGGCTCGGTGCCGAATCTTCTCGTCCGCGTGGTCGAGCCCTGACCCGTAGCGCTTTTCCTTACTCGCCCGGTTTGAAGTCGCTGCTCGCCTCCTTCAAGTCGAGGTCCTTCATCCACACATTGCGGTAGCGCACGTCGTGGCCCTCCGCCTGCAGCTTGAGGCCCTGCGGCGTGTCGGTGATCCCCTTGCCACCGTCCTTGCCACCATCGACGCCTGAATTGGGTCCGCCCCACACCTGGTTGATCTTCACGTTGGTGTGCACCTTCTTGCCATTGAAGTACATCGTGACCAACGGTTGCTCCACCCGCTTCCCGTCCACAAAGCGGGCCGCACGAAACACGATGTCGTAGGAGTTCCACTTTCCAACACCGTTGTAGGCGTGGTAGGGGGACTCCGATTCGTTGATCACCGCACCCATGCCGTGCTTGGTCTTGTCTCCGTCGAGGATCTGGATTTCGAAGCGGTTCTGCAGATAGACGCCGCTGTTCCCACCCCTCTTCGTGATGAGAAATTCGATATGAAGTCGAAAGTCGCGGTAGGCCTTCTTGGTCACGATATCAGCGGCACCGTATTTGCCCCCTTTCGCAGCCGGATCGAACGTGCTCACGCAAGTCCCGTCATCCACCGGATCGTCCACGATCTTCCACTTGATGGGCAGCGCCGACGCAAAGCGCGGACCCTTCCAGTAGGTCCAGTTCTTATCCAGCATTTTACGGCTCCCGTCGAACACGACATCGGCCCCCTTGGCGGGCTTGGCGCCCACCCCCACCTCGGCCCAGGCCAACGATCCAAGACCTCCCAAAATTCCTGATATGAGTAAAAGCAGTCGAGTGCGCATGTCCCCTTCCTATCCGATTTCCCGCGCTCGTCAATCAGCCAGAAATCTCCCCGCTTTCGACCTTTGACCTTCGACCTCCAGGCCTATAGATCTCCTCCCATCTCCGTGAATGCCGTCGTCAATTTCTCCCCCGAACCAAAGTCCGTCGAGATTCGCGATCTTCCCGAACCTGAGATTGGGAGCACCGATGTTCTCCTTGAGGTCGCGGCCGTGGGAGTCTGTGGATCCGACCTCCACCAGTGGACTGCGGATCATTCCTGGCCGGTGAACTACCCCGTGGTGCTTGGGCACGAATTTGGGGGAACGATCGCCGAACTGGGTGACCAGGTGAAGGGATGGAGCGAGGGTGATCGCGTCGTGAGTGAGACTGCCGCCGTGATCGATCCCGATAATCCCATGTCGCGACGCGGGCTCTACAATCTCGATCCGACCCGCAAGGGATTCGGTTACGGAGTGCACGGGGCCATGACCAAATTCGTCCGCGTCCCGGCCCGCTGCCTCCATCGCGTTCCAGGGCATCTCCCGCTCGAAACCGCCGCCCTCACCGAGCCCTGCTCCGTGGCCTACAACGCGGTCATCAACAACTCCGCACTGAAGACCGGTGATCGCGTCGTGGTGCTCGGGCCCGGCACGATCGGCATCCTCTGCGCTGCGGTCGCGAAACTCTCCGGCGCGGAAGTCGCGGTGGTGGGATTGCCCGCCGACGCCGCCCGCCTCGAGATCGCCGCGCAGTACGGTTGCGAGATCGTGGTGGGCGATCCAGGCGAATGGGCCCGCGCACGAGATGGACTCGGCGCGGACGGGGTGATCGATGCCGCCGGAGTATCCGCCACCCTGCGCATTGCGCTCGAAGTGGTGCGCCCCGCGGGATGGATCACCAAGGTGGGCTGGGGAAAAGACCCCGTGGGCTTCTCCCTCGATCCCCTCGTGCAAAAGAACGTCACCCTCCAAGGCAGCTTCTCGCACAACTATCCGGTGTGGGAGAGCGTCCTCGCCCTCCTCGCCTCGCGCACCCTCGACGTCGCCCCCATCCTCGGCCTCACCGCGCCGCTGGAGGACTGGGAGGAAGCGTTTGAGACCATGCACTCCGGCACCATCGTGAAGGCAGTGCTGATCCCTTAACACCTCGACCTCCGACTTTCAGACCTCGACCTTCCCCCCCATGCATCCTCCCACCGTCCAGATCTCCCTCGACCTCACTGACCTCGATGAATCGATCGAGACCGCTGCCATGGCTCTCCGTGCGGGTGTCGATTGGCTGGAAGCAGGTACTCCTCTCCTTCTCGCGCACGGCTTGCATGCGGTGAAAACCCTGCGCGAAAACTTCCCCAAGGTGCCCATCGTCGCCGATCTCAAGACCATGGACGGCGGCTATCTCGAAGCGGAGATGATGGCCAAGGCGGGCGCGACCCACGTGGTCGTCATGGCTCGCGCGCATGAGGAAACCGTCAAGTGCGTGGTGCAGGCCGGCCGTGACTACGGGGTCGGGGTGATGGGTGACAACCTCGGCTGCCCCGACATGGTTGCAGGCGCGAAAGAACTCGAGGACCTGGGATGTGGATTCATCGTCCACCACATTGGCTACGATGAACGCCGCGGGATTGCCGCCGCGGGGAACCGCATGCCCAGCCCCCTCGACGATCTCAAGGCGGTGGTCGACGCCGTGAGCGTGCCGGTCCAGGCCGTCGGTGGCTTGTCCATCGAACAAGCGGTGGCCTGCCCTTCCTACGGCGCTCCGCTCGTCGTGCTCGGTGCCCCCCTCACCATCGACGCCGACTCCTTCAAAACCGCCTCGGGCGACCTGGAAGCGTCATTGAAACTGATCTGTGACCAAGTCCACGGCGCTACCTGATTGCCCAAGGACTCAACTGCACGAGTAGCCAATTCTGGAATCAATTCGCGTTCATTCGCGGTTCCAAATCCTCCTCTCCCTTCCCCCCTTACCTCCTCTTCAACATGCGACTCAAAGACAAACGCATCCTGGTCACCGGCTCCACCACTGGGATCGGCAAAGCGATTGCCAGGCGTTGCCATGAAGAGGGCGCCAGGGTGATCATCCATGGCTTGGAAGAAGACCTCGCCCGGGAAACCTCGGAAGAGCTCGGAGGCGCTCCGGTTCACCTCTGTGATCTCTCCGATCCGGCCACCCCCGCCCAGCTCATCGAATTTTCGGTAACCCAACTCGGCGGGCTCGACGGATTGGTCAACAATGCCGGGGTGGTGACCCGCGCGCAACCGGCGGAGATGTCCCTCGAGATGTGGGACTGGACCTACGCCATCAATGTTCGCGCACCGTTCCTCCTCATCCAGGCCGCCCTGCCCGAACTCGCCAGGAGCCATGGACGCGTTCTCAACATCGGGTCCATCAACGCCCACGGCGGGGAATCCTACTTCGCCGCTTACGCCAGCTCGAAGGGTGCGCTCCAGACTCTCACCCGCAATCTCGGCGATACTCTTCATCGCGACTACGGGGTGGTCGTCAATCAGATCAACCCCGGCTGGGTCCTTACTGAAAACGAATCCGCCCGCAAGCAGGAGGACGGCCTGCCCGAGGATTGGCCCACAAAGGTGCCCAAGATCTTCGCCCCGTCCGGCCGCATCCTGAAACCTGAAGAGATTGCCGCCGGTGCCCTCTACTGGCTCGAGGATGATTCCGGTCCCGTCAGTGGCTGCGTGGTCGAACTCGAACAATTCCCCGCCCACGGAAGGAACCCGGATAAGGTGAATCTCTGATCCCCCGCATCCTGCATCCAGCACCTCCATGCCCCAACTCGCCGCCTTCCCCAAACTCTACCTCACCGCCCTTTGCGACGGTTCCATGCGTCTCTCCGAGTGGATCGACCTGGCGGCTGGACTCGATCTCGATGGGATTGAAATGTATTCCCTCATCGTCGACCTGGAGGATCCGGCCCACTGGAGCCGTTACCGTGAGGAAGCAGCGTCAAAGGGGCTCGCCATTCCGATGCTCTGCTGTTCCCCGGACTTCACCCACCCGGACCCCGCCTTCCGTGCTGCCGAGATCGCGAAGGAGAAATCCTGGATCGAGATGGCGGCCGCACTCGGTGCAAACTATTGCCGCGTGCTGAGCGGCCAGCGCCGGCCCGATGTCTCGCGCGCGGAGGGCATCGAACTCGCGGCCAGCTGCATCCAGGCCTGCCTTCCCCATGCCGCTGATCACGGAGTGACCCTCAATCTCGAGAACCACTACAAGGATGGCTTCTGGGAGTATCCCGAGTTTGCCCAGCCCATGGACATCTTCTGCGACCTGGTCGAGGCCATCGGCGAGCACCCCAACTTCGGCGTCAACTACGACCCCTCCAACACCATCCTGGCCGGCGAAGAACCGCTCGAGATCCTGGACCGGGTCAAGCACCGGGTGGTCACCATGCACGCCAGCGACCGCTATCTGAAGCACGGCACCCTGGAGGATCTCGCCGCCGAAGAGGGCGTGATGGGCTACGCCTCCCGCCTCGCCCACGGTGAAATCGGCCAGGGCATGAACGACTACGACGCCATCTTCTCGACGCTGAAGTCAGTCGGCTTCGACGGCTGGATTTCGATCGAAGACGGCGAAGAGGGCATCGAGCAACTCGAACGCTCCGTCAATTTCCTGCGCGGAAAGATGGCGGTGCACTTTTAGCCGTAGCTGCGGCATCCTGCCGCAGGCCGTTCCCCCGGCGTCTCGCCGCGAGGATCTCACTACTCCAACCTTCCCGCGGACCAGAGAATCCCCCGGGTCAGCAAGCTCAGGAAAACGGGATCGGAAAAGGTGGCGTCCGAGTGGCCGTAGGTCGTTCCGAACACTCGCGTCCCACTGAATTCGTTCACCCAGATCACAGGGTGGCTCACCTTGCTTTTCTCGCTCTGCGAGGTCGCCAGCACGGTCGTGTTCGGCCAGGTCTTCTCGATCACGTAGAGCTCATCCTTCGGCGTCACCCAGTCGGCCGGAACGCCCTTCATGATGGGATGATCCTTCTTCTCGGTCTTGACCTGATAACGGGCCTGGTGCTCGTGGCGCTTGCTGGTCACTCCGAGAAACTTGCGCCAGTCATCACTGCTGATCCCGCGGTAAGTGTGCATCGCACAATGGATCACCACCGCAGGGGTTCCGCCCTTGTGGCCATCCACGATCTTCTTGATGTAGTCCATGTTCTTGGTACCCGCAAAGCACTCGTTGTGGACCACCACGTCATAGCCCTTGGCCCAGTTCAGATCATTGTAGAGTTCGATCTCTGCCGTGGTCCCCTTGCCGCCCTTGTTCACCACCGTCCACTCGATATCGGCCTCCGCCGCGGAGGAGAGGGTGAGCGCCTTGGACTGGAACTCGTAATTGTGGCAGCAGCCTCCGGTGATCAGGAGAGCCTTTACCGGCTTCGCAGCGGCAGTTTTCGAGGCCGGCTTTTCGGCCGGGAGGCTCAGAGAAGTGAGCAGGAAAATGGCGATGACAAAGGCGTAGGCTTTCATGAGGTTGATCCGGAGTCGGTCTGCCCCATACGCGGCACTCACACCCGAACTATCGACTCTCACAATTCCCGTCGATACTGTCTGCGGTTCCATAGTTGTTCTTGTTGGTGCCCACCACCTCGACCAGGTCGCCCGCACTGACATTCTTCGATGCGGTGGCGGTAGTGAGAGTGACGTAGTCAACCGCCGAGGCGGTCATGGTGAGGGAGGCAAGTGCAAGGAGGATTGAGGCGGTTTTCATGACCGCTTAGCATTCAGTCCCCCTGTCGGCTACGCAACGCAAAATGCCCGCTCTCACCATTCTGGCACAGCCCGATCAATCCGCGTATCCTTCCGGGTGGGCCTCATGCCACTCCCACGCGGAGCGAACCGTCTTCTCCAAGTCGCTGAAGCGTGGGGCCCATCCCCACTCGCGAACCGCCTTTCCGGTCGCAGCGACCAGGACCGGCGGGTCGCCAGGACGGCGCGGGCAATCGCGAACGGGAATCTCCCGTCCGGTCGCCTTCGCACAGGCCTCAATCACTTCGCGCACGGAATGCCCCTGCCCGGTTCCCAAATTGAAGGCACCGGTCACATCCTCTTCAACGGCCTGCTTGTGGATCTCAGCCAGATCGCTCACGTGGACATAATCCCGCACCGCCGTTCCGTCCGGGGTGTCGTAGTCCGTTCCATAGATCTCGATCTCCTTCCTGCGCCCCTGCGCCGCAAACAGGACGTTGGGAATGAGATGTGTTTCGATGCGATGGTGTTCGCCGAACTGCCGGGACGCCCCCGCCGCATTGAAGTAACGGAACATCACCGAGGACAGCCCGTGCGCTTCGCCGAACCAATGCAGCATGCCTTCAAAGGTGAGCTTCGAATGACCATACGGATTCACCGGCCGCTGCGGCACACTCTCGTCGATGGGAACACTCTCGGGAATGCCGTAGGTCGCACAGGTGGACGAAAAGACGATCTTGGGGACCTGCGCTGCCACCATCGCTTCCAGCAAGCTGAGCCCTCCCCCGACATTGTTGCGGTAGTACTTGCCCGGATCACTCATCGACTCACCAACCAGCGCATAGGCCGCGTAGTGAATGACGGCTTCGGTTGCATGGTCGCGCAAAATCTCCGTGAGCCGCCCGGTCTCGGCCAGGTCCGCCACCTCCAGGCGGGCGCGCGAATCAACCGCCGCGCGGTGCCCCTCCGAGAGATTGTCGATTACCACTACCTCGTGGCCGCTCTCGCAGAGCAGCTCGACACACACGCTGCCGATGTAGCCGGCCCCTCCTGTCACTGCGATTTTCATATCCTCCGCCCGCCAAATTCCGGCGTCAAAGTTGCTAATCACAGACAACCGGGCTTGTCGAGTGTCCGGGCCTCTTCATTCCACTCCTTTTTTGAAAGAGAGGCCCTCTCCCTGCGATACTCATGATCCATGAGATTGAGCCTGTGCGCCGCACTGTTGCTGGCGTCCATCCTCCCCCTTCCGGCGGCCCCCGAACAAAAACTCGACCCGAAGCAAGTCAGCTTTTTCGAGAAGCGCGTCCGGCCCGTGCTGGTGAAGCAGTGCTACCAGTGCCACTCGGCCGAAAAGAAGGTCAAGGGCGGCCTGCGTTTGGACACCAGGGAAGCTGTTCTCCGTGGTGGCGACAGCGGTCCGGTCATCGTGCCCGGCAATCCAAAGAAGAGCCTCCTCATCATCGCCATCAACCACTCTGATGACGACCTCAAGATGCCGGAGAAGAAAAAGCTCTCCGAGCGCGAGATCGGCGACCTCACCAAGTGGGTCGCGATGGGCGCGCCCGATCCGCGGGTGGAAGAAAGCGAGCCCTACGTCGCCGCGGTGATCGACTACGAAGCCG
Source organism: Roseibacillus sp. (assembly GCA_046581525.1). GTDB lineage: Bacteria > Verrucomicrobiota > Verrucomicrobiia > Verrucomicrobiales > Akkermansiaceae > Roseibacillus_B. The sequence goes on from JAYGGC010000094.1 coordinate 111,498, forward strand.
GACGCAAGTTCTGGGCCTTCACTCCACCGGTGAAGCGACCCGCACCCACCGTTCAAAACAAGAGCTGGCCGCACAATGAAGTCGACCGCCACCTCCTCGCCATGATGGAGTCCAAGGGGCTGGCACCCGTCGGGGACGCCGACAAGCGCACGTTGGTTCGCCGACTCTACTTCGACCTGATCGGCCTCCCTCCCACTGCGCAACAAATCGACGCCTTCCTGGAGGACTCTTCACCCCGGGCCGTCGCAAAGCTCGTGGACCAGTTGCTCGCCTCTCCCCAGTACGGCGAACGCTGGGGCAGGCACTGGCTCGACGTTGCCCGCTACAGCGAGTCCAATGGCATGGAGCGCAACTTTACCTATCCGCACGCCTGGCGCTACCGCGACTACGTGATCGCCTCCTTCAACAAGGACAAGCCCTACGACCAGTTCATCCGCGAACAACTCTCGGGCGACCTCCTTGATGACAAGGAAGCGCCGGGCACCATCGCCGAAGAACGCCTCACCGCCACCGGCTTCCTCGCCCTCGGGCCGAAGATCCTCAACGAGCGCGACAAGATCGTCTTCCAGATGGAGATGGTCGACGAACAGATTGACGCCTCCACCCGCGCGGTGCTGGGACTCACCGTGAGCTGCGCACGATGCCACGATCACAAGTTCGACCCCATCGGGATGAAGGACTACTACGCGCTCGCAGGCATCTTCACGAGCACGCGCACCTTGTACGGAACCAAGGGCGGCGGCGGCAACCGGCAGGCGACCGAACTCATGGCCATCGGTGATGAAACTCCCCAGCAAAAATCGGAGCGGGAGGAGTACAAGAAGAAACTCACCGCCTCGCAGAAGCGGCTGGGGCAAATGACCAAGCAGTTTCAAAATCTCAAGAAGCAAGCGACCCGGGTCAAGGGGAACGCACCCAGGAAGAGCGCGATGGAGAAGCGCATGACCGACACCCGCGGCAAGATGGACAACCTCAAGAAAGAAGTCGCCAAGCTCCGCAAGGATGCGCCCCCCGCTCCCAACTTCGCAATGGGCGTCAGCGAAAGGGCCGCCCCCGGCAACTGCAAGATCTGCCTCCGTGGTGACGCCAAGAAGCGCGGCCCGGTCGTCGAGCGCGGGTTTCTCCAGGTCATGTCCAGCAAGTCGACGCCCGCCATCGATGAGGACTCCAGCGGCCGTCGCGAACTCGCCTTGTGGATGACCCGCCGGGAAAATCCGCTCGCCGCCCGCGTGATGGTGAACCGCATCTGGCACCACCTGTTCGGAGTCGGCCTCGTTCGCACCGTCGATAACTTTGGCAAGATGGGCGAAGAACCCGTCAACCAGGCGCTCCTCGACTACCTCGCGGTGCGCTTCATGGAGGAGAACTGGTCGGTGAAGAAGATGATCCGCGAGCTCACCCTCTCCCACGCCTACCAGCTGGGCGGTCACCATCACGACAAGAACTACCGGATCGACCCCGAGAACAGGTTCTGCTGGCAGATGACCCACCGCCGCCTCGACGCCGAGGCGATTCGCGACGCGATCCTGCATGCCAGCGGGGAATTGGAGTTGGAACCGTTCCAGGGATCGGTGGTCCAGTTGCTGGGCGACGTGAACTTCGGCCGCAATGTCTCCGATCTCGGCAAAAAGAGTGAGGCCGTCGCCAACCACCGCAGCGTGTATCTTCCCATCATTCGCAATGCGGTTCCCGAAGGTCTGCGGGTATTTGATTTCGCCGAACCGAGCCTCATCGTGGGCCGCCGCGCCATTACCACCGTGCCGACCCAGGCGCTCTACCTCTTGAATGATCCCTTCGTGCTCGAGCACACCGAGCTCATGGCGCAACGCGTCCTCGACGGCGCAACGGATGATGGGAGGCGCGTCGATCTTGCCTACATCCTCACTCTCAGCCGCCCGGCCACCACTCTCGAACGCGAACGCTCCCTTGCCCTCGTCAAAGAAATCCGCGCCGGCCTCGACACCAAGGACGATGCCGACCGCGAACGCCTCGCCTGGGCCACTCTTGCGCAGAGCCTGGTCGGCACTGCAGAGTTTCGATATCTCGACTAGTTCCAGCATCCTCCCTTCCGCAACAGCCATGTCTGACCCCAACTACCATACCCGCCGCAGAGCACTCCAGAGCATGTCCGCCGGCTTCGGCTACATGGCTTTCGCTGGATTGGCTACCCAGGCGAACGCACGACCGGACGCGCCCCGCTCCACCAGCAATCCCCTTGCTCCCAGGAAGCCGCACTTTCCGGGCACCGCCAAGCGCGTGATCTTCGCCTGCATGCGGGGCGGCCCCTCCCACGTCGACACCTTCGACTACAAGCCCGAGCTCGCGAAGAACAACGGCAAGACCGTCAACAACCGCAAGCTCATGGAGAGTCCATGGAAGTTCAAGCAGCACGGCAAGAGCGGCCTGCCCATCTCGGATCTCTTCCCGCATCTCGCCAGGCACGCCGACGACCTCTGTCTGCTCAACGGGATGTACGGCGATGTGCCCGCCCACCCGCAGGCCTTTGTCCAACTGCACACCGGCAGCTTCCAGTTCGTGCGTCCCTCGGTCGGGGCATGGGTGCTCTACGGCCTCGGCACCGAGAACGAGAACCTTCCCGGCTTCATCAGCCTCTCTCCCCCGGCCCGCGTGGGCGGCGCCCAGAACTACGGCAGCGCCTTTCTCCCCGCCCTCTACCAGGGCACCGCGATGGGAGCACTGGGACGACCCATCAAGGATGCTTCCCTCCGCAATCTCTCCAGCGGACGCCTCACCCGCGACCTCCAACGCCGGCAGATCGACTACATCCAGTCGATGAACCGCGAACTGCTCACCAAGCACAAGGTCGACAGCCAGATCGACGGCGTGATCGAGTCCTACGAACTCGCCTTCCGCATGCAGACTGCCGTCCCCGAAGTCATGGACATCGACGGCGAATCCGACAAGATCAAGGAGATGTACGGCATCGGGAATGCCGCCACCGATGACTTTGCCCGCCAGTGCCTCCTCGCCCGTCGCCTCGCCGAGTCCGGTGTGCGCTTCATCGAGATGAGCTCCGGCAATTGGGATCAGCACAACAGCCTGCGCAAGAATCTCACCAAGAACTGCACCGGGATCGATCAACCGATCGCAGCCCTGCTGCAGGATCTCAAGGAGCGCGGCATGCTCGACGAAACGCTCGTGATCTGGGGCGGTGAGTTTGGACGCACGCCCAACGTGAAGAGAGACGATGGCCGCGACCACAATCACCAGGGGTTTTCCTTCTGGATGGCCGGCGGCGGCATTGCCGGTGGCCAGCGCTATGGCTCCACCGACGAAAACGGAATCGCCGCAGTCGAGAATCGCGTTCACTTCCACGATCTCCACGCCACCATTCTCCACCAACTCGGCCTCGATCACGAGAAGCTCACCTACCGCTACGCCGGCCGTGACTTCCGTCTCACCGATGTGCACGGAAACGTGCTGAAGGATATCCTGGCCTAGCAGGAATGGCACCCGGTTAGGCCGGAGGATCGGAATTTGGACTGCGCGCGTCCACCCGCACAGCCGATTAGGCTTCCAATGCCCCGACCACTTTGCCAGAACCATGGCGCAACTAGAACCAGCCCCCGGAACCTAATATTCCAACTGGCCCAAAAAGGGTGTCCCGATCAGCACCACAGCAGAAGGCGCCCAAGAGTCCTTGGATGTTTCGTATCATCATGGTATCCGTTACTGGAAAGGAATCGCACAATGAACATCACCTTCCGGATCCAATTTGTCGTGCTACTGATCGGCACCACCATTCTCGACGGCACGCTAAACGCCGAAGAAACAAAGGAGCCAGCGGAGTCGGCTCTCCGAGTCGCGGTCGAACTCGTTGACGGATCCCGCTTCCTCGGGACGACCACGGTGACATCGCTTCATGTGAAAACAAAGTTCTCCCACAAGGCTATTTCCGTTCCGCTAAGTAGGGTCTTGGCCGTCTCCAAGAGTGAAAAAGAAACGGTGATCAAACTAGGCAATGGAGATCAACTGGCAGGCAGCCTGGACCTGGATTCACTCCCGGTTTCCACGCTCACCGGAAAACTGGCCGTTCCCCTCGAGCACGTCCAAAGAATCGATATTCTGCGCGATTCCCTGGACCTGACCACGGTAAACCCGGCCAAGATCGTTACCGAAGATCCAGCCTACTGTTCGAGCAACCAGATTGTGCACGAGGGAATCGAAGAACCGATCAGCGACGGCAAAGAGGCTACACGCTATCTCTATGCTCACGCTCCCACAACGGTTACTTACCGGCTCGATCCACAGTTCAGGCGATTCCGAGCAAAAGGATACCTCGGCAGCAACGCCGGCAAAATGCGGTTTGTTGTGATCGTCGATGGGAAGACGTGCTTTGCAGGACCGGAGCAGAACAAGAGATCCCACGTCGACATCGCGGTCGAGTTGCCCAAGGGCGCGAAGACCCTCCAGCTCGTCGTCGACGACCTCGGTTTCAAAAACAACGACCACGCCTTTTGGCTGAATCCGAGGCTGGAAAAGTAGAGATCTTGGAGGCGCGCTGCCTCCG
>JAYGGC010000162.1:0-45245 GCA_046581525.1 Roseibacillus sp.
TGAGCGCCCATTCAACTCTGAGATCTCAAATCTATCATGTCCAAAACACTCAATCTCGCCGTCATCGGCTACGGCTTCATGGGCAAGGCCCACTCCAATGCCTATCGCCAGGTCAACCACTTCTTCGAGACCGAACATAAGTTCAATCCCAAGGTCATCTGCGGCCGCAACGCCGAGAACGCACAGAAGTTTGCCGACACCTGGGGCTACGAAGAAATCGAAACCGACTGGAAGGCCGTCATCGCGCGCGACGACATCGACGCCATCGATATCTGCACGCCCAACGACTCGCACATGGAGATCGCCATCGCGGCTGCGGAAGCAGGCAAGATGATCCTCTGTGAGAAGCCCATCGCCCGCACCGGCGAGGAGGGCGAAGCCATGCTGGCCGCAGTCGAGAAGGCGGGCGTCACCAACCTCGTGTGGTACAACTACCGCTTCCTCCCTGCCGTCTCCCACGCAAAGAGCATTGTGGACAGCGGTGAACTCGGAAAGATCTTCCACTATCGCGCCAACTTCCTGCAGGACTGGACCATCGGCGCCGATCTCCCGCAGGGCGGTGCTGCCCTCTGGCGCCTAGACGTCAAGGCCGCGGGCTCCGGAGTGACCGGTGATCTCCTCGCCCACTGCATCGACACTGCACGCTGGATCAACGGTGAAATCCTCTCCGTGACCGCCATGACCGAGACCTTCATCAAGGAGCGCATGCACCAGGAGACCGGCAAAGTGGAGCCCGTCGGCATCGATGACGCCTGCGCCTTCATGGCCCGCTTCGCCAACGGATCCCTCGCCATCTTTGAGTCGACCCGTTACGCCCGCGGTCACAAGGCCCTCAAGACTTTCGAGATCAACGGTGAGCACAAGTCGCTCGCCTGGGACCTGCACGACCTGAACCGCCTGTCCTACTTCGATCACAATGTCGAGGGCGACAAGCGCGGTTGGTCCTCCATCCACGTCACCGATGGCGACCAGCCCTACGTGGGCAACTGGTGGGTCCCCGGCCTCTGCCTCGGCTATGAGCATTCCTTCGTCCATGGCGTCTACGAATTCCTGCGCTCCCTCGACGATCCGTCCTCCGCGAAGCGCTACCCGGACTTCAAAGACGCCCTCGGCACCCAGTACGTCTGCGACGCGGTCCTCGACTCCGCCAAGGACGGAACCTGGAAGGACGTCCAGCAGGTCTGAGGGTTCCGTTCCGCAGCCTTACTTTTCTCAAAACCTTCCCTGTAATTCGGGGAGGGTTTTTTATAGTTCCCATTGATGCGCCTGGCCCTCGCTGCTGTCCTGCTCTCGTTCGCGAGCGGCGCCTTTGGCCACATGTCGCAGCAGAACCGCGCCATGAACGCCGAGGTCGTGGTGGAGATTTTCATCGACTCGAAGGAGCTGCGCATCGAACTCGAGTTCCCCCACACCGCCTCCGCGCCGGAGGAACGCGCTCTCTCCCTTGCTCCCGTTCTCACCGCCAACCGCCAGGTCCTGCCCGCCCCCGAACTGCGCGCCCTTACCACCCGTCCCCGGACGATTCGGGACGCGGTGACGGGCGAAGCCGTCGATTCGCCAAGCAACCCTCGCACGGTCCATTTTGCAATCTTCGCCTACCCGCTCAGCAGCAAGCCCCAACTCGTTTCGATCGCTCCGCCCGGGGGCGCCCCGCGTGACTACGGATTTCTCGTGTCCCACCTGGGACTCGCAGTGAACCACTTCCATTACCTCCGCCAGGAAGAAGTGCTCACCCTGAATTGGGACGATCCCTTCTACTCCCGGTTTCGCAATTCGGGTCTCAAGCGCGCCTTCAGCGAACCCCTCGAACTGTTCCTCACGCGCGAGGGAGACGTCCTGCAGCTCGACATCCTGGTCCGTCCCCGCGACCTCGCTCCTTCCCTCGGTCTCGCCATCTCCTCCCCTGGTCCTGGAGATCCCGACCCCATTCTCGCTGCGATCCCGAACTGGGCCAGGAAGGCCTGCGCGCTCTCCGCCCAGGACGGCCCTCAACCGTTCCTCACTCAGCAGACCACTTTCATCTCGCGCACCCTGCGGCGCACCGCCGTCCTCTCACCAGGCGACCGGCTCGACGGACATACCGCCCTCGTCGCCATCTCCATGCAGGCGACCATCCCCGCTCAGGAATCCACTTTCGAGTTCCATTGGAATTGGTTCACGCCGCGCATCCAACGCGTCCCTCTCACCATCACCTCCGGGACCGAAAGGACTCGCCACCTCCTCGCTCCGGATCAGCCCATGATCTCCTGGGACGTTCCGGTAGCGCTACCGCCGGAAAGGCCGGCGCTGCCAGCCGCGACCGCCCGACCGGAGTGGCGACTACCGCAACCCGGCATTCTCCTCGCTTCCCTACTCCTCGCCTGGGCCCTCCTTGCCCGCAGGAAGACCACCAGCCCGTCCTTCCGCATCGTCATGGCCGTGGCTGTCCCCTTCATTGTTGGAATCCTGCTCATGATTACCGGGATGCACACCGTGGTCCGCGATCCCTTCGCGAGGAGTGAACCGATTCCCACCGAACGGGCCGACTTGATCTGCCACGACCTCCTCCTGCGAGCATTCCAACTCGCCGCCGCTACCCCACCTGGCGAGTCGCTCGCGCATGCCTTGTCTCCGGTGCTCGAGTCCGGGGCATCGAAACCAAGTCTTGCTCAACTCGCCGCAGATTCGACAGGTCCTGACGGGTTCGGCTCCCAACGCAGACTGCGCCGTCTCATCCTTCACCGCACCGACTACCGGCAACCTCCGAACACCTTTGGATTCACCGCAACCAGCGAGGCGGAGCTCTATCTCGGGAGTATCCACTGGGGACACCTTCACAATGAACGCAAGCGCCGAACCGTCACGATGACCATCGAGCCCGTCGATCACCAGTGGAAGATCACTGAACTCGACTACCAGCCTGCACCTCAGGGAGCCGCTTCGAACACCGATCGGTAGTATCCCTCCGCCGGCAGGGGCGCATTGAGGTGAACGATGATCACGTCCCGCTCCTCCTCGGCTGGCGAATAGGACTGGATCGGCGTCCAGTCCGCGGGATTGTCGCTCAGCGTCCCGGAGTATTGCACGTGGAAGATCCCCGTCTTCGTGACGAACGGCAGGCGAAGTGTCACGGTGCCACTCGCTTCGTCGACCGCGTCGACGTAGAGCGCGAAGTGCTGGGCGGGGTCGGTCGGATCGAAGCGCAGCGTGAATTCGGCGCCGTTGCTCGTGCCGTCGCCATCGTCATCGTCCTCCGGACCGCCGGTCAGATTGTATCCGCCCGCCCACGTCGCATAGGTGTAGGCCACTTCCACCGTGAACTCTCCGAATACTTCTCCCCCGTCCTCGTCCGAAACCCGGAGCCCGATGAGGTGGGAGCCTTCCACCGCAAAGGCATGCGAGCCCGAACTTCCCTCCGCATCGCCATACTCGCCATCCCCATCGAGGTCCCACTCATAGTCGAGCACATCCAGGATGCCGGGATCCGTTGCGGTCGCCTCGAACCCGAAGACCGCGTTGACGTCCACTTCCAGGTTTTCCGTGAGGGCGGTGATCGACGGTGCCACGTTCGCCACTGTGATCGTAACGGTTCCGCCGGTCACCCCAGCCTCGTCATCGAGCACTCGCGCCGCGAATTCGAACGATCCATCGTTCTCCATCACAATTACCTCGCTCACGCTCAAGGTCCCCACTCCAAAGGCGAGGTCCGCACCATTCACCCGGAGGATGAGGAGATCTGCGGGGTTCGGGTCCGTCGCGGAAAGCGTCAGCACGATCGACTCGCCCTCCTCGCACATCGTGCGCGAGGCCGCGAGCGGCGTCACGTTCGGGGCGCGGTTCAACACTGTGTAGCTGAATTCAAGATCGAGGGCCGGGCGCAGGCTCACCTGGTCGTGTTCCGACGAGGCCAAGGTCATGCCGTCATCGATCCCGGCCGTATTCTCGGGGAGGATCGCAAAGCCGTTGTTGGGAGCTCCGCTGAGCCACGCCGCGACGAAATTCGTGACATCCACATTGCGAACCGTCGCTCCATTCGGAACGTTGTCCCCGTTCACCACCTTCGGCGGCCCGATCAACTCATTGCCCGAAAGTCCCCCATCGAGGGAATTCCAAGTCGACTCCTCGCTCCAATTCCGGTTGCAGCGGTAGATGAGGAGGTCTTCGTCCCCGATCTCGATGTCGTCCAAGACGTTGAAACTCAGATTTCCATTGATCACCGCGGCGTTGCTGGGAATCAGGATCGGGGCCGGGTCACCCTCGTAAACCGGCGGGCCGATGATCTTGTCAAATCGCAGGAGGCCCTGCACGGGCTCGTCGCCAAAGGGAGAGTTATCCCAGTCGTTGTCCACCACGATGACCCTGCTGTTCCCAAAGGAGGTGTCGGTGAAGGGACCGTCCGTCTCCAGGAATCCGCCCGTATCGCTGTTGACGTGAGTGTCCTGTGTGTCGTGGTAGCCAGCGACCCCTTCCTGGAACCGCAGCAAGCTCGTCCCCTTGGGAGCGATGTAGTCGTCGAGATCCACACTCAGGAAGAACTGGCTCACGCTGCCGGTGCGAAACTCCCCGTTGCCGTTGTTGCGGCTCGGGGAAAAGGTCTGCACGAAGATTTCACCCTGGTCGGGACGGAATTCGAGGAGCCGCATCCAGCCGTCCCCTCCGTTGGGGCCGTCCTGGTAGTCGGCCAGGATCTCGTGGACCACCAGGCCGTAGTTGTTCGTGCTGCTCTGTCGAAACTCCGCATCGAAGTGTCCGCAATGCACCAGGAAGATGTTCTTGTTGGCCTTCACGAAGCTGCTGAAGAACACCTCCGTCTTCAATCCGTCGGGGAGATACAGTGGCTCAAAGGTGTACCAGATTTCGGGGAATCTCCCGGAGGCCACCAGGGGCACGCCGCCCGTGTAGCTCTCGGCATCCTGCAGGTAGCGGTGCGTGGTGAGAAACACAGGCTTGTCGCGATTGGCATTGAGAACACCCTGCGCCCACGCCAACTCCGAGGCGGGGGTCTCCAGGTTGAGATGAAGAAAGAGCATCTTACTGCCTTCCCCGACGTCGATCACCTGGTAGTTGCTCAACTCGCTGGGCGACGCTCCCTTGTACCAACTCTTGCCCGCGAAGCGTTGCGGCCCGAAGCGCGCCCGGTAGCGGCTCGCACTGAAGTCGTCGGGTTCTTCACCATAGAGAAATTCGTGGTTCCCCGGAATCCCGGCCCACGGGATGTTGGCGCTTTCCAGCACGTCCATCGCCTCCTCGGCGTTGTCCCACTGCCGATCGTCATCGTGATTGTTGACGAAGTCACCCATGTGACTGACAAACACAATGTTTCGCGCCCCGGCATTGGCGGCGATCCACTCGGTTTGCGCGAGGTAGATTTCAGGGAACAGGTCACTGTAGTTTTGCGGATCCGGCAGCGCCACGATCGTGAAGTTCGGAGCGGCGCCGAGGGGCCCGACCGCCAGCCCCAAAATGGCTCCGAATCCTGCCCGACTGATCATGCCTCCATTCAAATCACCAATTCTCACCTAAGCCAGTTCGGGATTGCCCGCCATGCTACAATTCGCCGTCTTCTCACCGCCCACACCGACCCTTGCCAAGCCACCACAAATGTGGCTAGCTCCCCCTCCAACCTGTCAGACAAATCTCCCCATCCGCCTAAATTCATGCTCCAGGAAGGCATTCTGAACCCTCACGTCCTCGACCTCGTGGCCCGCATCCGCCACACCAACACCCTCGTCATCTGCGACTGGGCCTTCCCTTTCTGGAAAGGGATCGAAACGGTTGACCTCGCCCTGATCCGCGGGATCCCCACCGTCCTCGACGTGCTCAAGGCTCTTCAGCCCAACTTCAAGATCGGGCACATCTGGCAGGCCGAGGAATTCCTCACTACCAATCCGCCGGAGACGATCACGGCCTTCGATGATGCCTTCGCGGCCTGCTCCGAAGCCGGGGTCACTCGGGAAGCTCATCTCACCTTCAAAGAGCGCGTCCCCAACGCCATCGGCCTCATCCGCACCGGTGATCCCACCGCCTACGGAAACATCATCCTCGAAAGCGTCTAGCGCCCCTGAACAGGAAAGGCGAAGCGGGATGCTCTCCCCTGGATCACCTGTCACTAGTTACCAGTTTTGAAAGCCATTCAATTCACTGAGCCGAAGTCGATCAAGGTGATCGACCTTCCCGATCCGTCGCAACCCGGTCCGGGTGAAGCGCTCGTCCGCACCCACCGCATGGGCATTTGCGGCACCGACCTCTCGGGCTACCTCGGGAAGATGCCCTTCTTTTCCTATCCCCGCATTCCGGGCCACGAACTTGGACTCGAGGTTCTCGCGGTCGGCGACGAGGTGACCAACGTCAAGGTCGGCGACAAGTGCTCCCTCGAGCCCTACGTCAATGATCCCGAGTCGGTCACCAGCAAAAAGGGGAACAGCAATTGCTGTCCCGGTGTCCAGGTCCTTGGCGTGCACACCGATGGCGGACTGCGCGGCGAATGGATTTGTCCTGCCCGCAAACTCCATATCGGGAACGATCTCTCCTACGATCAGCTCGCCCTGGTGGAGACCCTGGCCATCGGTTACCACGCGGTGGTGCGTGCCGATCCGCAGCCGGGCGAGACCGTCCTTGTGATCGGCGCCGGGCCCATCGGCCTCGCCTGCCTCGAGTTTCTCAAGCTCCGCGACATCAACATCATCGTGATGGACATGGTGGAGGGCCGCCTGCAGTTCTGTCACGACAAGCTCGGCATCCCCCACACTGTGGTCTTCAATCCGGATGGCTCACACCTCGCCGAACTTGAGAAACTCACCGGCGGTGAACTTGCCAACGTCGTCATCGATGCCACCGGAAGCGCCAAGTCGATGTCGACCTGCTTTGAATACGCCGCCTTCACGGGCCGCGTGGTTTACGTCGGGATCACCACCGAGCTCCTCTCCTTCCCCCATGCCGCCGTCTTGCATCGCCGCGAGCTCACCCTCCTCGCCAGCCGCAATGCCCTCCCCGCCGACTTCGGCAACATCATCGCCCTCATCGCGGAAGGAACAATCGATACCGACGTCTGGATCACCGACCGCCTCGCCTTCGATGACGTCCCCTCCGACTTCGCGGCCTTCACCGACCCTTCACGGGGCACTGTCAAGGCCATCATCGACGTCTCGTAGGGGAGGAGACCGTCTAAGGTCTGAAGGTCAGAGGTCGAAAGTCTCAGATCCCCGTCTTTTGACAGCTCGCGCCCGCGAGCTCCCCGTTCCCTCCCCGACCTTTGACCCTTTGACCTTTAGACCTTAGACTCCTGCCACCGGCAGGCTCCATGTTCCTCAAGCTCCTCCTCCTTTTCATCCTCGTCCCGATCGCGGAGCTCTACCTCTTTCTCACCCTTGGCGCACGAATCGGGATCGGGCCCACCCTTGCCATCATCGTCCTGACGGCCTTCCTCGGCGCCTCCCTCACCAAGTCCCAGGGCGCCAAGGCCCTGACCAACTTCCGCAATGCGACCGCGGAAGGCCGCCTCCCTCACAAGGAAGCCCTCGATGGCCTCCTCATCCTCCTTGCCGGTGCCGTCCTCCTCACACCCGGCTTCCTGACCGACGCGGTGGGCTTTCTCCTCCTCCTCCCGCCCGCCCGCGACGTCATCCGCGGATGGCTGGGAACATACCTCAAGAGCCGCATTCGCCTCATCCCACCGCCCCCCGCCTCCCAGGAACCGCCTGAGAAGCGCGACAACGGCGACTTTATCGACGTCTGATCCGCGAGGGCGCTCAGAAATTTCCGCGCCGACCACTAGGCTTGAATCTTGAAACTCCCTCCCTGACACTCCGCCGCCATGTGGAAGGGCCGCTTCCAGCAGCAGACTGCTGACCTCGTCCAGCGCTACGGAGAATCCATCTCCTACGACTGGCGCTTGTACCCGCACGACATCGCGGGCTCCATTGCCCACGCGCGGGCCCAGGAGAGTGCCGGGCTCCTCAGCGCCGAGGAGTTCTCCCAGATCGAAACCGGACTCCGCGAAATTGAGAAGGAAATCGCGAGCGGCGACTTCGAGTTCTCCATCGAGCTCGAGGACATCCACATGAACATCGAAGCCGCCCTCACCAAGAAGATCGGTGCGGCGGGCGCCAAGCTGCACACCGCCCGTTCGCGCAACGACCAGGTTGCCACCGACACGCGCCTTTACTGCCGCACAGCCATTGACGGCATTTTCGATCTCGCGACGGCCCTTCAAAAGGCGCTCCTGGTTCAAGCCGGAGCCCACGCCGACGCCATCGTGCCAGGCTACACCCACCTGCAACGCGGGCAACCGGTCACCGTCGGCCACCACTTGCTCGCCTACCTCGAGATGCTCGAGCGCGACAAGAGTCGCCTGCGCGATTGTCGCAAGCGACTGAACATCTGTCCTCTCGGATCGGGAGCGCTCGCGGGTTCCACCATCAACCTCGACCGTCACGCCATCGCCCAGGAGCTTGGCTTCGATGGGGTCTCGACCAATTCGATGGATGCCATCGCGGATCGCGACTACATCGCAGAGCTCATCTTCGACCTCGCCCTCCTCGGCGGTCACCTCTCGCGTCTCAGCGAAGATCTCATTCTCTGGTGCAGTGTGGAGTTCGGCTTCGCCACCCTGAGCGACGCCCACACCACCGGCTCCTCCCTCATGCCGCAAAAGAAGAATCCGGACGTGTGCGAATTGACTCGCGGCAAGACCGGCCGTCTCTTCGGCAACCTGGTCGCCATCCTCACTGCGGTCAAGGGCCTCCCCCTCACCTACAACCGGGACCTGCAGGAAGACAAGGAACCGCTCTTCGATTCCATCGAGACCATCACCCTCGCGCTCGAGGTGAATGCCGAGATGATCGGCGCCATGGAGATCAATCGCGAGGTCTGTCGCGAGGCCGCCAGCGATCCTCTTCTCCTCGCAACCGATCTTGCCGACTATCTCGTGCGCAAGGGAGTTCCCTTCCGCAACGCCCACGAACTGGTTGGCAAGGCCGTCGCCAAGGCCGCCGAGACGGATACCCCACTCGATCAGCTCGATCTCAGCACCGTCTCAGACGAGTTCGGCCCGGACGCCGGGGAGGTCTTCAACCTCGGGGCCGCCCTCGCCGCCCGCACCAACCCTGGCTCACCATCGTTTGCGAACGTCAGGGGCGAGATCGAGAGGTGGTCTGCCCAGCTCGGATAGGTCGGACTCCGTCAACTTTCCCTCTTCGACCTCCCGTCTTCGCTGCGCTCCGCCGTAGCAAGCCGACCTTATATCTTTGACCTTCGACCTTCGTCCTCCCAGTTTCCTCAGCCATCGATCTCGACCCGGAACAAGCGGACTGAAGTCGCCGGGTCGGGCAAGGGATCGGGCATCCTGAAGCGGCGGAGCACGGTGCCGCCACCGAGATCGATGGACGATATCTGGACCAGGCCTGCGGGGTCCCAGATGATGGCATCGATGGACGAGGTGATCTGCCAGCTGACGCCGGTTGCCGCCGTGCGCACCCGTACATTGACAACCGCGTAGCTCTCGAGGCCGATCTCCTCCACGGTGACGAAGGGAAGAATCCCAGCCGAATCAAAGGCGCCGGGGTCACCGCCGAAGAGGAATTCCTCGAGGTTGGTGGTGAGATCACCATCCGGGTTGGCCAGCATCCCCGAGATCGCGGGGTTGGCCAACTCGGCAACGGTAAAGTTCTGGGCCTGCCAGGCCGGGAAGCCCAGGCCGTCGGAGGCTCCTGGATTGCCTCCGATCGAGGAGCTGGCCTGCCAACTGGAAGCCATGCCGTGATCAGGAGTGGAGTCGGGATCGATGAGCACCAGCGCAAATCCGTCGCCGTCCGTCGTCTCCGGCCAGGGCGCCTGATCGTCGTAGGCAAAGTTGTGGATGTCCGAGCCATTGGCCGCCACAAGGACGAGTTGCTCTCCCGCGTTCTCCAACTCTGTATCGAAGGCAAACTCGCCCGCCACAGGAAGACCGGCTCCGTAGCGCAGAGCAAAGGCCACTTCATTTTCGACAAGGAGGACCCGCTGGCCCGGCTCAAGAAACCGGATCGAGCCCTCGCTGAAATTGAATTCCAATCCCTCCGTAAACCTCACCCCGAAAAGGTCGATCGTCTGCGGACCGACATTCATCAATTCAGCATACTCGAAGTCGTTGCGGTTGTTGTGTCCCGCCGCCAGTTCCGTGGCACTCGGGGCTGCCGGCCGGTAGTGAATCTTCGAGATCACCAGGTTGGCCGGCCCGGCGGGGATCACATCGACGAGGAAGGTGGCCTCCGTGATCGCCGACCACTCATTGCCGGAGAACACCCGGGCCTTGACCGGCCCCGGCGCGCTCAGATTGACGGGGCCTTGATAGAGAATCGCCGAATTGGAGAGGCCCCCGGCTTCGCCACCGACTCCCTCGATGCCTTCCAGCATGGCCCAAATGAGAAAATCACTGGAGCTGAGGCCGCGATTCAAGCCCTGGACCGCGAGGACATTGGTGCCAGCCTTGAGCAGTGCCAGGTGATCGCCGACTTGAAAGGACTGAAATTCCTCGGCGTCATCATCGGAAACCGAATCGCTCGAACCCTCGTCCCAGGAAACCAGGGTGCCTTCCGAACCCGGCGCATTCTCCCGCTCGATTTCCACGCCGTTGAGATAAGCGACAAATCCATCATCGAAGCGCATTTTCAGGACCAGGTCGTCGTAGAGGGCCGGATCGGCGACCTCGAACTCAATGCGCGTGTAGAAGGTCTCCTGGTTGTTGTCGCTTACCTGGCCAATGAAGTCGAAGTTGGGATCGAGCAGCGGATCGTATCGGCTGTCGTCCTCGTATCCCGCGCCTTGCGTGCCGGTGGGCCAACCGCTGTCATTGAAGCCCTCCGTGAACCAGGTGTTTTCCAGCGATCCGTCGACCGGCAGGAAGGCGCGTTTCTGGGCAAACTCACCGACCAGGGTGTGGGTCGTCACCTCAGCTGTGCCGGCGGGGACACGCGGGTCGCGACCATTGAGCGTGTAGTAGATGCTGCCCCCATCCGCACTGGTGATGGTGAGATCGAATCCACCCGGCACCGCTCCTCCGTGCTGATTGAACTCCGGTGCGTCGGTGTCCGGATAGAGATTCTGATTGCGAAGCTGGTTGAAGACCGTTTGCGTTCGCCCGGGGAAGTAGGAGTTCATCAGGCGGTTGTACTCGTTCATCCACTCCACGCCGCGGAGGTAGGGAGTGCTGCGCCGGCTGTCTCCCCAGCGCGCCGATTCACAGCGGACCGCTTCATTCACGGTATCGATCCGGTCCTGGTATTTCGCAGCGGCATTCCCCGGAGTCAGGACCCCGTCGTTGAAGAAATGCCTGTGGATGTGGTCGGCAAAGAGCAGGCGATACTCCGGATTGGCCTTGAGGCGTGAGTTCAGGCGCGTCGCGCCGCCGCGTGAATCGCCGGTCATGTTGTCTCTCGTTCCCTTGAGGGTATGCTCCGGATCCCAACTGTGAAACTGCCAGCGGCCGTCCGGAGCGACCTTGTTGAAGGTGGCATACCAGTTCTGATGGGACCAATCGGTGTTGCCACAGTAGAAATTGACGAGCAGGTAATCGATCATCTGCTCCACATCGAGCAGCCGGGCCACGGCGTCGTAGTTCGACTGAACGCTCATGTTCCGGGAGGAGATACTGTTGAGCCGGTTCCAGTTGGTGGCGCTGCCGTGCACCACGGTTGAATCGCGGTGCTTCATGGCGTCGTAGTCATCGTTGTCGCCGCCCGTGTATTCCGCCGCGAAGTTGTCGTCGGGGCGCTCGTGCATGGGATACATTCCCCAGTAAATGCCCCGGATGTAGACGTGCACCGGGCGGCCATGGGGGGCCGGCCCGCCGACGGCGTTCTGCAGGTCGGCCACATACTGGTCGCGGGTGTACTGGCCCAGGATGTTCTGTCCCGAGGAAGGATGGGTCCAGACGTTGTTGAGGCGCGCGTCCAGGACCAGGGTGTCGAAGCGGCGGGTCGCTCCCTCCCCGTCGATGGCGCCATCGAAGACGGGATGGCGCAGGTCGGGACTGAACTTGAGCCGCATGGAGAGCTTGTTCGATTTCCACCGGCCCGTGCTGGAACCACCTACGATCTGCACCGTGCCGTCCACTTGAAATCCCCGCGCGGAATTCGGATCGGCCGGATTCTGCTCCGGGTTGATGTACTCGATGGAGCAGTTCCGCTCCACGCTCTCACCGGAGATGTAGATGCCCCCGCTGCCAAAAAAGTCGTCGAAGGGCAGGACCAGCGAGATGGTTGGAATCGCCATCAGGTCACTGGCGACCACGCGGCTTGCGGCACTGGGGTGCGTCACGACCTCTCGATCCATGTCCCATTCGGGTCCGGAGTGTCCCCAGTTCACTCCACCCAGTCTCCTCCCGTCCTGCTGGAGGACACGGCTGGCGAAGATGTAGGTGTGGGTATCCACGTTGGTGGGTTCGAAGCCGGACTTGATCCCAATCGCCCGCAGACAGGTGGTGGTGTTGATGGGCACCATCGCGAACGGGGCGGTATTTGCATCGGGAGCGGCTACCACGGTCCCATTGCCGGCAGCGGGCAGGGTTCCGTCCGTTGTGTAGATGATGGTCGCTCCGGGGGTTCCGGTGCTCAGTTCCACCGTAAAGGGCGTATCATAAAATCCGCGATTAGGATCGAACATGGTGTCCTTGACGAACCCCTCCACCGCGCTCTGCCCATTGGCGCCACCCGGAGTGGAATTGAGAAAGTGCCCAACCGAGAGAGGAGAAGCGTTTCCGTAGGCTCCGTAGGAGACGTCATCCTCCTGCTTCGGGTAGAGTCCGTAGGCCGAGACGACCAGGGCCCCACCCAGGCCATCCGGCATGGTCAGGGCGAGATGAGAGCCGCCCTTCTTGTCGAGATTGAAGTCGGTGTGCAGTTCCTGTCCGAGAATCGCGCGATCCTTGCCGGACGCGAAAATGACCAGGAATTCCCCGGCGCCCAGGATGAGTCCGGGCGGCAATTGCCACTTGGTGGGATCGGCGGGATCGTCGGTGAGATACCAGCCGCCAATCGGGACATCTGCACCGGTGGGATTCCAAAGTTCGATCCAATCGGAGGAATCGCCATCCTCGTCCAGGAGCGCCGCGTTGTTCGCCGCCATGAATTCACTGATCAGGACTCCGTCGAGAGTCGGGAAGCTCGGAACGTTGTTGCCGTCGAGGGGGTCCGAGCCCACCGCCACCTCCACGCCATCGCTGAAGCTGTCGCCATCGGAGTCGGCGAGAGTCGGATCGGTGCCGTGCACGTTGACCTCGGCCCCGTCATCGAGCCCATCCCCATCGGTGTCGCTCTCGGTTGGGTCGGTGGGAGGGAGCGCATTGATCTCTTCTCCGTCTTCGAGACCGTCTCCGTCGGTGTCGGCGAGAGTCGGATCGGTGTTGTGGATGTTGATCTCATCCCCGTCGCGCAACTCGTCGCCGTCGGTGTCGAGCAGGGTGGGATTGGTGCCCACATTGAACTCCTGGATGTTGGTCAGACCGTCGAGGTCCGGATCATCACCATCTTCCTGCGAAAGATCGGGGAAGTAGGTCAGCTCCCAGCTGTCGGGGAGAGTGTCCCCATCGGAGGCACCGGGAGGATGCAGGCCGTCCTTGAAGGCGAAGAAATCGATCTCGACGGCGGCCGTTTGCGTGGTCGAGGAAAGCTGCAACGAGAGATAGGGATAGATCTCCTCGGCCGCGGCATTGAGCGCGACCGAGGCGGTCAGTGCCGGGGTGGCGCTGCCATTGAGATAGAGTTGGAGATCGTAGAGCGAACTGTCGCCGCTGTTCTGCGCGATGGTGATCCAGAATTCGTTCCAGAGGGCCGGGTTCAGCGGATGATGGATCGCGTCCGCTCCGTCCGTGATGAGCATTCCACTCTGGGCATAGGCACTGTCGGTGCCGGCGATGCCCAGCGAAAAACTGAGGCGGCCCGAGTCCTGCCGAATGTTGAAGATCCCCTTTTGTCCCCCCGGGGGATCGAGACCGTTGGGCCCACCGCCCAGATCGGGAGCGCCGGAGGGGAGCCGCGCCCGGAAGGAAATGGTTGCCCCGTCGTCGAGGAAATCGCCCGGGACTCCCTGCTCCGAGGCGAGGTTGTGGGTCAGCGCCAGGCGGCGGTTGTTGTCACTCCCCGAGACCGTCACGGCATCGACCATGAGCAGGGCGTTGTTGCTTCCCTCACCGGCGATGGGCACGATGCCCAGTCCACCCGGGTTGCCCGCGCCCGGCGCGCTCCCGTCCCATTCGTCGGAACTGTTGTCGTGGTCCCAAGTTCCATCGAGAGCCGCGCTCGTGCTGCCCGCTGCCGCGTCCCCGTTGTAAATGTAATCCCATCCCCCGGTCGGCGGGGGGTAGTCGGCCATCGCGCGCTGGCTGGCGCTGGCAAGGAGGAGGAGGACCGTTGCAGAGCGCAACCAGTGGTGGAGCCGTGGGAGGTGCCGCATGAGGGAATTGACGCTGTTTGACGCTGCCCCGAGGTTGGGGCAGCGATGGGGGTTACAAGGTCGGAATGCGAAACATTCAACCATCGGCGCTCACCCTGCAACCTCAAAGCAGAGGATGGGTGGTCGCCTGGGCATTGAGCGCCCTTTGTTCTGGTCAGGGGACGGTCACACCGACGTTGTCGACAAACCAACCGGCATCGCTATTGACATCGTCTGCAATGAAGCCGAACTCGATCTTGATCGTTTTGCCAAGCGCCTCGGTAGGAAGCTGCTTGGACACTGTGCTCCAGTCGGCCGAAGCGCCTTCGACCCTCGCCTCAATCACTGCGAGTAGCGAGTTGGTGGTGGCATCAAGCACCTTCAACGTTCCAAAATCCTGGAAGGCGACCTGGTCAGTGTAAGTGAATTGGTCGTAATTCAACGTCGCTGCGCCAGCGGCGGTCAGGTCGATGGGGGGGGTGCGAAGGTAGATGTTGGTGTCCGGACCGTATGCACTCGCAAGATTCGTGCCCGCACAATTGGGAAGACTTCTTGCTTCGAACGGTCCCAGGAAATGGGTGGGAATTCCGACTTCCCATAGCGTGGTGCCGGTGTCCCCGACATTGGGGCCGGTGGTCCAACCGGCCGGGAGGACTGCGCCCCCGTCAAAGTTCTCCTCCGCAAGAACCGGCACCGGCGGGGGTCTAAACTCTTCGACCACGAAGTAGCGCCCATCCTCGGCGGGGTAAGGAAAGTGGACCGTGTTTATCGGCGGAGTGGCATCGATCTCCTGATGCCCAACGACGGGTGGCCAAGTGCCGGGCTCGCTATTCGAGGGATCGGAGGGATCGACGACGCTGCGCAGGTTGTACTTCATGCCGCCCTTGCTCTCCCAGGAAATGCGGAGATTTCCCGTCCCGGGGTCACGACGAAACTCGGTGATCTTGAGCTTGCTGGCCGGGACGTGGATGCCTTCCTTGAGGTTGAAAAAATCGATGTCGATGGCGCCGGAAGCGTTTGTCGATCCGAGTCCCATCACCGCGTAGTTGTAGGCCTCATCGCTGCCAGTGCCGGCGACGAGGTGGAAGGAGGCCGGACTAGTCTCGCCGTTGAGATAGATGTCCGCGCGATGGGTGCCCCCGCCACTGGTGTCGGCCTCGACGGTGACCCAGACCTCCTGCCACTCAAGCACGGCCATCGTCAGGGACATGCCGCCATTCATGGTCAGCCCTTGGCTGTCGGTGGAAGGAGCGAAGCAAATGGAGCCCAGGGTCGTGGAATTGTCGCGGATGCAGAGGACGCTCTTGCCGTCATTGTGCAGTTCGTAACCACTTCCGAGGGCCGGCCACGGCGTGATGCCACCGCCGCCGTTCGGGTGATGGTCGTCAAGCGGTCCGGTATCCGCGGTGGACACCCGGGTGCGAAAGTGCATCGTCACGCCATCGGTGAGCGGCGAATAACCGAGGCTGAAGACGTTGGTGAGATCCTTGGTAAAGTAGATCTTCCGGTTCGAGGGATCCGCAATGCCATAGTCTTGCGGGTCTCCGGTGTCCTGTATGCGCAGGAAGGTGTCCCCGTCGTTGGTGAGGATAGAGGCCCCCCCTGGGTTGCCGGTGCCGATGCCGCTGCCGTCCCATTGATCGGAACCGTTGTTGTGATCCCAGCCCAAGAGGGTGGGATCGACATCACCGCCGTACTCACAGTCCCAGCCGCCAATCGGAGCAGAGAAGCTTCCACCGCCACCACCTGACAACACGTTGATGGAAACCTCCGCGGTCTCCTCGGTTGCTCCCGGGGCCGATGCGGTCAGGGTGTAGGTAATGGTCGCGTCCGGCGACACGCTGATGCTCCCCATGCCGTCGACGGTATTGATCGGACCCGGGTCCGGGGAAATCGAGACCGTCACGTCCTCCCGCACGTGCCAGGAGAGGTTCGCGCTCTGGCCTGCATCGATCAAAGCATCGTCGGTGGCGAAGGAAGCGATCAGGGCCACCTGCACGGTGGCATCAGCGGTCCCGGTCCCCGATGGGGTCTGCACTTCGAGCGTATAGGTCGTGGTCACGCCGGGAGTGACCTGCCGACCGCCGATCCCCGTCCCCAGGTCCGTGTCGCCCGCGACGTCGCCGATGTCGGCGCCGGGATCCTGGGTGAGGTCAATGCTGGTCGCCGCGGTATTGACCGCCCAGTTCAGGGTGGCAGATCCGCCCGGGAGGATCCCGGCAGGCGACGCGCTGAAGGAAAAGATCTGCGCCTCGGGGTTGGCCACTACGATATCTGCTTCGTCGTATTCGAGCAGACCTTGGAAGTTGAAATTATCAACCAGGACAGGACCATTGGTGACGACATCCCGGTCCCGCCAACCGAAGCTGATCTCGAGGGGCTGTCCGATTGCCGCGAACTGCGTGGTGTTGCCGTTTTGGTCGAAGGCATCTTTCTCAGCGCCCGAGGTGGTATCCGTGTTGACGAGCGGGCCAACCAACGAATCGGCGTTCTGGGTGTAGCGCTGCTGGCGCCCACCGCCCCCGTTAACCACGGCGACGTTGGCGTAGGTCGGCGAGAGCCATATCGCGGTCCTGGGCGCGCCGTCGGGGTTGCTCCCGAGAATGTCGCCATAGTCGAGGCTCCATCGGTAATCATTGTTGCCCCAACCCGGGAAGTTCTCGTCGGGCAGCACGTTGTCACCGAAGAAGACCAGATCGATCGGCAGGCGGTAGGGATTGCCATCCGAACCGGTTCCTATGATGTCCACCGTGACGACATCCTTGTCGGTCACAATGTCGCCGTTGGCGTCCCAGAAGAGCGCAACCTCCTGGCCGTTGTCGCCGGCGCCACCAGCCGCGGTGTCGAAGCCCCCGACCGCCCCTCCCACGCTTCCCGCGCCGGCCGGGTCGCGCACGGCAGCTTGCGGCATGGGGGTATCCACCCAAGTGATCGTCACCCCGCCCACGAGGCTCGGGGCTGGTGCGGCGATGATGCCTGCCCCGGTCGAAACGTCAGTCTGCGTGTAGTCAAATGTCGTGATCCCAGCCGGGCTGAGCGTGACAAAGGCTGAGAGAGACGCTAGCGCCACAGTGGCGGTGATGGGTGATCTTTTCATTTCATTGGATGGATGGTTGGAAGGATCCAGATTCCACCGAAATTCGCCTTGGTGGAAAATTGGGAACGCGTCGGGGTCTAGGTCGAGGAAGAATGGAGCTGAATTTCAGAGAGAGCACCGCAAGCTGAGCGGCTGGAACAGCAAGGGGGGGGAGTTGGTCTAGTTTTCAATTCTGAGCCCCGCCGCCAGCAAGACTAGCCAAAAAGCCTGTCTCTGTCTGAATCCCGGTGCTGCTCTTTGGTATGTAAGAATTTTGTGACCTCCCGGGAATCTTAAGACACTTGGACAAAGCATTTCCGTCGCTTACCTTGGCTGGTATTTGCCAGTTTTTGAAATCTGGCGGATTCGCTCCGCCGAGAGCAATCCCTCCACGATCAGGATTTCATTCATCTCCCCCTCGAAGAAGGCGCGGAAGTTGTCTTTATCGCTTCGGAACTGCTCCACGATCTTCTCATACTTGTCTGGTTGGAAGAGCTCCCGTCCCAGCGTCAGCGGCACCGAGGTCGGCGGGTCGACGCGGGTGTCCAGAGCTGGTAAAGCGGGTTGTCGGTAGGGGGTCGGATCCGAAAAGGTCTGCATCGCCGTGGCCGGGGTGAGCAGGGCACCTACCGCAGTGAAGTTCTGGCCGTCCAGGGTCCGCCTCAGTTGGTGAGTGCGCAGACGAGCGGCCACGAAGAGGGCAACGCCGCCCAAGGTTCTGAATGTTCGGCAGATTGGATTCATGAGCTTACCCATGGGGTGGGCAGGAATCAGAAGAACTCAGAATTCCTGCTCACTACCCAGCTCTCTCCCGACTGATTCGTTCGCAAACAAATGCAGATTCAGAATGGGCCCTGCGAATGGGGAGCCCTCCTCCCCGAGTCATTTCAATTGCATGACAGTCAGGCAACTCTGACAATTAAGATCCCGCCCTCATGCGCTCAACTCGCTCCCACAAAAAACTCCCGGAAGCTCGCGCCCCCGGGAGTGTTCAGAGTTGCCTGGAATTCTAGCTCGCCGTCTTCCTCTTCCAGCCGAAGACGAGGGCCACGCAGATTCCGAAGACGAGGATGAGAACGAACGCTTCCTTGCTCGTGCTCCGGATCCGGGGTGATTCGAACTTCAGATCGAGTTTCAGCGGTGCATTCTGCTCCACTTGCACCCTGCGGAAGAAGGTGAAGATTCGTCCCTCGTCAGGGATCGTGATGTTGATCGCCTGCGGAGCAGGATCACTCGATCGTTGGTGAGTGACGAGTTGTCCCGCAATGCTGCGCAGGAGCTTGTCATCAGCGGCCGTGTTTCCCTGGACGATACTGGTGTATTCCTGTTGGCCAAAGCGGAGATCCCCACGGCTGAAGATTGGATTTTGGGTGGCGGCCCGCTCGAGCTGCTCGTTGACCTGGAAACTGGGATCGTCGGCTCGATTGTCGAGATAGAGGCGCTGCCGCCGGGAGTTCAGGCCCACGATTGCCTGCCGCTCCTTGATGGTCGTCAACTGGACCCGCGCGTCCTCGTTGGAAGCCGCATCGAGGGCATAGTTGTTGGCAACGCTGTTGAGCAGGGAGCGCGCCTTGGTCTGCTCCCCGACGCTCAGCAACTCGTTGGCACGCTCCAGGGATGCCACCGCGAAACGCCGCTGCTTTTCACGGCTGTCCTTGGTCATCACCAGGTAGCGATCAAGATCGTAGACCTCGCCCATTCCATCCTCCCGGAAATTCATGTCGCCCCCGTGCTTCACGAGGTTGAAGTCAGACGGGACGATGATCCTCCAGTCGATGTTCTCCAGCGGCACGTTGAGCTTGGGACTCTCCAGTTCCAGGTCCGACAACTTCACTCCGGGCAGGGAGTAGACGAAAGCCACCTTGGCCGAGCGGCCATCCGCACCCGGGAGGATGTAGAACTGGTAAGTTTGATCGACCCTCACCAGGCTCACGCTCTCGCCATTCACAAAGACGTTGAGGAGTTCGCCGCCTTCCGGGAGGCGCACATGCAGCGTGCTGCGCTGAATGACTTCAAAATCGAGGTCCACCGAAGTCAGTTGCTTGCCGAGTGGTTTTCCGACCGGAGAGATCACGGTGGTAAACACCCCTTTGGCCACCCGCAACTTGAGGGCATCCGCCACGGAGTGACGGCGCAAGGTCACCTCCAGCGAAGTGTCGGTCGACACCCCTTTCAAGGTCAGGGCCGGGTTGCTGCGATCTCCGCTCTCCCGCAATGCAGGATTCACGGTCTTCCAGTCCACTCGCTGCCACCCCTTGGGCAAGCTGGCATAGGTCAGGTCAATCCTCGCCGCGGCGCGCAGCGCGATGTTGTAGGTGGGCTTTTCGATGGCGGGGAAGGCGATCATGGTCAGCTTCTCCACATCATCCGCCCGTGGTCCGGTGCGCTCCCATTCGATGCGGACCTTCAAGGCACCCAGGATGCGGCGCTTGAACTGGATTTCCCAGAGGTCCTTCTGTTCGGGATTTGCTTCGTCCACCACCCTGACCAAGGCGTTCACCGAGCTCCCGGTCGTGCGCAGCGTATTGGCTTCCTTCTCAGTCAGGCCCGGCAGGCGCACGAAGAGCGCGCGGATCGAAGCCCGCTCCACCTTGAGATTGGCCAGGATCGAGGTTCTCGACTGCCCCTCTCGCAACACGACGCTGTGAAGGATATCGCCAGTCACCCAGGGCTGGTCTTTCGTGATCCCCAAGCGCAATCCCCAATCGGTCTGATGCAGGCGGAATCCCAGGGCATTCTCGCCCTGTCCCCCAATCTCGCGCGGATGCACAACAGAGATGTTCTTGGGCAACTTTGCCTCCAGGCGAACTCCCGTGGTAGGTTTGATCACAAGGGTGCCCGTGTGGCGCTGCGCCTCCCGGACCTCGAATCGCGGCACCAACCAGTCCTCCAGGCCTGCGGCCGGCGCAGCCCCCGACAGCGAGAGATTGAACTGATGTGATCCGATCGTCTTGCCATTCAAGTGCAGGATGACCAAGCGCGCACCATCCTCGGTGAGCTCCGTCCAGTGACTGAGGGACGGACTGCTCAGCGATTCCACTTCAAGTCCGGCGGGCAGTGGAAAGCTCATCTGGAAGAGACCCGCCCGCGTGATTTCGACCACAAAGGTCACGCCCAGGACGAGACGTTCGTCACCAATCGAGAGCACCTGCCTGGAGGTCACCCTCAATTCCGGCGCCACCGGAGAAACACGCAAGGCCAGCGATCCGCCGCCCTGGCCGTAGCGATAGACCCGGTGCAACACCGCCCGGACGCCCCCGCGCACAGGAATCATGGAGGCATCAAAGTCAGTCAGGTTCACCACCGACAGTCCATCGGGCTCTGCCTTTTCCGGCTGCGCTTCCGCCCCGAAGGCGAGCGCCACGAGGCCAACTTCCCCGGCCGCGCCCCCCACCGCAACCGGCGCGAGAGTGGTATCCGCAGGCAACGGGGCCAGGCTGCTTTGAGTCGAAACCAGCAGCGAGAAGGCGGTGGCCTGCGCGGGTTCGATCACGACTTTGAGCACTCGTGTATCGGCGTCAAACTGCCACTCGCCCACTGGGCCGGAACCCACCTCACTCACCGTGAACCCTTCAGAGATGGTGAGCGACAACTCGCTTACTTCACCCTGCGAAGGCCGCACCCCCACGCGGTGAATTCCATCGATCACCCCCGGGCTGGGAAGAAAGAGGTTTGCCACTTCGGCGTAGAACAGCGTCTTTTCCGCCTTCACGTCCCGCGCCTTGGGTCGCACGATGATTTCTGCGGAAGCGAAGGGTGCGAGAAGCAATTCGGCGCCGCTGGAACCAGCTGGCACCCCGGCAGCCTCAACAACCCGCATCGCGGCGGTGGAGTCAAATTCCCAGCCACTCTGGTCGTAGTGCACCTTGATCTCCTGCACCGACCCGGGACCGGTGGGGACTTTGAAACGATTGGCGTTCTCGCCCACTTGCATTTCGTAGGCGAAGGTTCCACCGAGGGACAGAGCCGCCCGCGCGGGATCACCCTCGCCCTCCGCGCGCCGGATCGACACCACGTAGGAGGCACCCGCCCCCGGCAGGTTGCGCTTGCTCACCCGCAGGCGCTCGCCCTTGAACTCGGTGAGGACTCCCGGCGACTTGAGAAGGAGAAAGGTATCGCCCGGCTTGCCGGTCACCCGCAGGAGCCCACTCGCCTTGAGCCGGCCATCCTTGATGCTCCATTCCTGGCTCACAAGATCGGCCGCACGCATCCCGGAAGGAATCACCACCGGGGGGGCCTTCCCTTTCTCTTGCGCCGCTGCGTCCTGTGTTCCGCCGAGACCGAGAAGCAACCCGAAGACCAGGAGGGTGGCAGCGGACGGACCGGCAACCGGACCACCGGGATCCCCCTTTTCTTTTTCTTCCGCCTCACTCTCGCGGTCACTCTCCTCCTTCTTCCTGGCCGCCTCTACCTCTCTCTCCTTCGACCAGGCCGCGAGTTCCTTCTGGAACTGACCCCACCAACGGAAGAGCCACGGCACGAGGAGCAGACCAATCACGATCGCAACGAGGAGATAGAAAATCGGTGCCCCGCCACCCTGAACGAGAACCCCGATCGCGAGGAGGACTCCGCCACCGAGGCGGAAAAGATTGCGGTGCTTGTCCGTGAAGAGCGACCATCCGATCAGCACCAGCCCGGCCACAAAGGCAAGAACACCCCACATGCTGACCTTCGCACCCCAATCGGTGAAGTTTGCCACCACCATCGTTGGCGCTTCTCCCGGGGCGATGACCGGCAAGGTGAACTCAAGCGCCTCCAGGTGTCCGCGCTGTTCACCCTTGGCTTCTTTCACCAGCACCAGCGACACCGCGAAGGCCACCACCAGGAATCCGATTCCAGCCAGGCTCAGCCAGGTATTGTTGGAAGGCCCACAACGAACCCACAGGCCGACTCCCAACAAGACCAGGAGGATCATGGTGGCCACCGTGGCGTGGTTCGCGATCCATTCCAGGCCAGTCTCGGTAAGGACCGGTTCCCGCAGGGGAAGGGTGCTCTTTCGGGGCACGAGGACCCGCCCCTGCCCGCCCACGATTCTCCAGTCGGCTTTCAAAACCGGAGCGTAAATCGCGGGTAAGGTCAAGACGGGGTACTTGGCTTCCCCCTTCCTGGCCGGCTTGCCCATCTCCAGTTCGACTCGGACCGGATCATTGGCATCGGCGTCCGAGGGGAGCGGGATGAGGGTGAACCTCTTGGTTTTCTTTCCATCCGTCCGTTCATCGATTCGGGCCGTCACCGGCTTCCCGTTGACCGAGACCTCCCACAAGCGGGCATCCTTGGGCAACTGGGTTTTCAGGACGCCGCGGCCCCGCGTCTTCACCATCATGATGACCTTGGTGACCACTTCGCCGTCGCGGGAGACCTGGGTATCCGCTTCCAGGTATTCGACCACCTGTTCCACGGTCTCTCCGGTCTCAAACCAGTCCACCGTGACCGGAAACTCGAACGGCCGCGCCGCGCCGGAATACTGGTAGGTTGCCAACGGCGGTGCAGAACTGAGCAAACGGAACTCGGCCGGCAGCTCGAGAGGATCAAGTTTCAGCAACGCCTCCGACACCTTGCCGATGGTGGCATTCACCTGCACCGGACTCACCACCTGGATGAATCCCCGTTCGCTGCCCACGTTTCGAGGTACCACTTCGCCGGGGTTGATGGTGGCCGGTTTGCCGTCCTCCGAAGAGAGCGGTTGCTCAAAAGTCATCAGCATGGTGAGGGGGCCGATCACCCCTTTTTGCAGGGTCACCACGAATTCACTCTCGTCTCCCACCACGAGCTTGCGCTGTCGCACATCCTTGCAAATGATTGAGAGGTTGCCTGCCACCGAGTAGTTTCCGTCCTTCTCCACAACCAGGCTGGATGGGATTCCCAGGCGGAACTCGGATACCGGAGCGCCCGTGATGAAGTAGTTGAGAACCACGCTGACGTAGGCAGTCTGGTCCTTCAGCGAGTAGAGATGGAAGACATCCGCCTGCACACTCTGGGGCAGGCTCTCGATGTTCATGGTCGCCGACCACTCGCGCTCGCGAATACGAAATGCCAGCTGGAGGTCTGCCTGGTTTGCCTGGAATCGTGAGATGGGGATTTCCGTGAGCTTCTCGGTGGCACCAACCGCAAACCGAAAACCAGGCACACTCGCCACTGCGATTTCTCCCCGCACACTCTTCGCCCCGGGGTTGCGCACTCGCGGCAGAATCCACTCACCCGCCTTCGCCGCCTCGTTCTTGTCAAGATGCAGCTTGATCAACTGGCGACCCATCACCTCCTTGACAAAATACACTTTCAAGGTGCGCTCGTTGTTCTCGGTCTGGGTGCCCGGCTGGTAGTCCGCCACCTCGGCGCCTGTGACTGAAACCACTGAGTAGTCATCCGCCGGGATGATGAGATCCCACTCGCGCACGGGGGCTTCCCGGATGTCGAGTTCCACATCCGCTCTGATCGTGCGTTCGGACTCCGAGAGCTCGTAGAGCACGATCTGCGTGACGGTCACTTCCGGTTGCACGCGGTCGGCGGCAATCTCGTAATCGTGCGCCGCGGCCGGGAACCGGTAGACGAACACCTGGCGATCCCCACCGGGTAGATCCTTATCCGGGAACTGATCGGGCGAAAGCTGGGTCAAGCCCTTCGCCCCGGCGACTTCCAGGCTGGTCGCCCCGATATTGTAGACGCGGATATAGCCCGAGTGCCGGATCGATCCGGAGGGCACGAGGCGCAACGGCTTGGCGCGCACGGGAAAGGCATCCAGCGCCAGTTGGCTGCGCACCTGCAATCCACTGGAACCTTCAATCGGGCGGCTCAAGCGCACTTGCATGGTGCGCACCCCATCCACCGTTACCGGTGGATCCCAAGCGAGGACATTGGGCCCGGCCACATCGAGAACCTCCCCGGGGCCCTCCAGGGTGAGATTGATGACCTCGAGTTTTCCTTGCAGGATCTTGTACTCCAGGATGCTCGTCTGGCGCAGGAGCCCCGCTCCGACGCCCACGTTCACGCGCGCGCTGGTGGTGAAAAACAGCTTCCCTTCTCCGGTTTTGCGCACGGGTTTCCAGCCCACATCGCAAAGCCCGTGCAAGGGCAGGAATCCGCGCCAGGCTTCCCCTTCCTTGGTCGGGATCACCCCCGCGTCCTGGCGAAACTCGCTCTCGTTCACGATCCCACGCAGGACGATTGGGACAATCGCGCCGGAGGGAATTTCGAAGGAAAGGTTCTTCCACTCGTCGGTCTCCGCGAGGCGCGCCACGATCTTGAGTTCGATCGGAAAGGAGCCCGCCTTGGGAAAGCGCAGCCGATAGACAGGGCGCTGCGATTTATCGACCACCAGCTCGAGATGGTATCCCGCACCCGCAGGAACATCCGAGGCCGCCGCACGACCGCGGAGAATATCAATCACGGCGTCGTCCTTGGTCACTTCGGCTGTGCCCCGCAGAAGAAAGGAGGCATGTCCACCCTTCTCGTCGACCGTTCCTTCGAGCCAGGCGTTCACCAACTCGACCGGAGCCGAAACGGCGCTGCTGCGCGTCAAGGCAAACGCGAGCCGCTTCCCGGCCGATCCTTCGTAGCGCTTGAGCTGATCGTTGTCCGACTCCAAGGGTAGAAAACCATCCGCCGCCACCAGGCGCCACGAGATGTCGACCGGAATCTTCACCTCAACGGTGGAGGTAAAGCCCACCGCATTGCCGGCCCTCAAGTGCAGAAGATCCGGAGTGGCGGGAAGCTCCTGCTTGACGATCCGTCCCCGCACCACGAACTTGAACTCCTTGCCGTCCTTGGCGGGATCCACCTGCAGGTCGAGAAAGCGTTCCTGGCCCACGCGCCGGACCGCCCAGGCCGTCAAGCCCTCGCCCGTGACACCATGCAGTTCACCAACTCCCCCGAGCCCCAGGCTCAGGAGCTTCGCCTTGCCCTGCACCACTTTCAAGCTCACTCCGATCTCGTAGGTCACCTCACCCTGCGTGACCTGCACGGTCTCCTGCACGGCGGCGCTGAACAGCATGGGCACCTTGGCCCGCACCCCTTTCGCCTCGAGGACGATGCGTCCCCCATTGTCGTTCACCTCGGCCGTCAAGGTCGCGTCCTCCGCGGTCACCACCGGCTCGGGCGCGGGAGGAGCGGGGGCGGGCACGGGGGCGGGGTCCTCGGGGACTTCCTGTGCGCTGGTGCTCAGTGCACCGAGGAAGAGGAGGCCTACGGTCCAGACTGCTGCGAGAGCAGTCCCTGTTTTCATTCTGTTGATTTTCATTACTGGTGGGTGATCCGAAATACAGGTTTAAGATTCTCAGTTGCTCAACTCACGAACTTGATTTGCCATCTGGATGAGTTCCTTCACGCGATCGTCCGAGGGAAAATCGCCGGCCAGATTGTTGATGAGTTTTCCGAGGCGCTCCATCTCAACGGCTTCGCCGATCAGGCTGCCCTTCAATTTCTCTCCGAGCAGGGCGGCCCCGGATGCCAGGCGCATCGAAGCGGCGGAGTCCTCGAGGCGCGGAACCTGGGCCTCATAAGGAATGGTCCAAATCCGCTCGATCATCCGGCCGCTCTCGGTGTCCTGGAAGCGCACTGAGGCCGTTCCGATCTCGCCGCTGCCCTCCGGCAGGAGTTCGAGCTGGTAGATCGCATTGCCCGCCTCTTCGGCCGCGAGTTCGGCGGCATCCACGCTGTCGTTGCGGAAGTCCTCCTTCTTCAGGAGATGCTTCTCAAATCCGTACAACCTGTAGCGCCCCACCCGGTTGGGGTTGAAGTTCATCTGCACCTTCACGTTCCGCGCCGCCGGCCGCAGCGCACCTGCGATCTGCTTGGCGAAACCGGCATCGGCATCTTCCGGCCGATCGAGGAAGTAGTAGCGCCCGTCGCCCTTGCGGGTGAGGGACTCCAGGATCCTGTCGTTCAGCCCCTCCGCACCCACGCCGCAGGCATCGAAGGAGATCCCCTGCTGACGCATGTTCTCCACCAGCTTGGCGAGATCCCTGGGATCGGCGTTGCCGAGATTGGCGGCACCGTCGGTCAGCAGGATGATGCGGTTCTGTCCACCCTCGAGCATCTGCTCTTTCGCTTTCGCGATTCCGAGCTCCAGCGCCTGCTCAATGTTGGTGCCGCCTTCACTGGGCGTGGCTTCCACCAAGTTGGCGAGCTCCGCGACCTTGTTGCCCGCGACCCGGTCCGCCAGCAGGCGGGGACTGCGGGCAAAGCCGATCAAGGTGACCTGGTCCTGCGCATTGAGCTGACCCGCAAGCAGATGGAAGGCGTTCTTCACGGAGTCCACGCGGTCGGCGCGATCCATCGAGCCGGAATTGTCGAGCAACACGGTGAGTCGGAGCGGCGTGTTGGCGGCTCGTCCCAAGGCTGCGGTTCTCATCGAGACGCGCAGCAAGTTGCGTTGTTGCAGGAAGGGATGGGCTGCCTGCTCAAGGTTGCAAGCCACCTTCTCCTCCTGGTTGGGGGCGGGATCACCGTAATCGAAGGCGTTCACAAACTCCTCGACCCGGATCTGCTCAGCCGGCGGCCACTCACCCTGGTTCAAGGACGCCTTGGCCAGCTTGAAGCTCACATCGCTCACGTTGAGCGAAAAGGTCGAGTAGGGCTCATCGCCCGCGTTCTTTTCGAACTGCTTCAGCGCTTCGCGCTCGCGGCTGGCCTGCTCGAGCGACCCTCGCACCAGGGTATCGATGAGCTCCAGGTTCTCCGGGGTGTTCTTTGCCACGAAGGTTCCGGACGAGGTGGCGTAGTTCGCAAGCGTGCCTTCCGGGAAGGTGACTCCATACGCCATCAAGGCTTGCTTGGGTTCCGTCACGAAATCGCCTTCTTCCTTGAACGCCAGGAGATCAGAGGCGTTCAATTTTCCGTCCATCTCGGCCTGGCCGTTCTGGATCTTCTTCCAGGCGTAGAGCGGGATGTCCCACTCCCTCACTTCGATTCCGGCATCCTCTCCAAAACCGCGCGCGGAAAGTTGCACGCTTCCGTCGGCATCGACCCGGTATTTCAGCTGGGCCTGCTCCGCGATGGCCTGCAGCGCTTTCCCCAGAGGAACGTTTTCGAGCTTCAGTCCCCTGAGGCGAACCTCCCCGGGATCTTGCGCTGGAGCCTTCTCGCCTGCCCGCGCCTCGGCGTCATTCAAAGCCCCACCGTTGATCTCAAACTTCACCGATTTCTTGGCGGGGTCCAGTTCGATCGCATCCAGAGAACTCGACTGCTCCCGGAGGAAGTCGACGGCCTCCGCTACCGTGACATCATCGAAGTCCACCCGGGGGATGACAACGTTCCGCAGCTTGTGCTCGGTGCTTTCGCGGGCCAGCGAGTATTCCGTGGCCCGTCCGTTCGCCATCCGGGCCGCTTCCTCGCTACTGCGCAACTGGTCCTCGAGATTCTTGAGCAGCTCGACCGCGCGGCCATCCCTCACCTTCACTGCGTAATCGTCCACAGGACGGACCGAATTTCCCCAGAAATTCTTCTCCTGGTCCACCGTGTAGCGAACCTCATCCGTCACCTGGTTGCTGACTTCCGTCGGATTGACCGTCGTAATCTTGAGCTCGCGATCAATCCGGACCTGCGCTTCGGCCTGACCATCGCCCGAGGCGAACGGAACGAATTTGCCGTTGTCGGCGGCCTTGGGTTTGCCCCCGCTCGCATTCGCGGCGAGCGCGCTGCCCGGCAGGGAGTTCCCTATCGAGTCCTGTCCCGGCTTGCTCTGAAGCTTGGCCCTGATCTCCGATGCGGACCTTCCAATTTCCGGAGGCTCGTACTCCGATGGATAGATAAAACGATGGCTCGCTCCCGCCGCGAGCTCAAGACCGTTGATGCCCGTGACATCGTCCCCCTCCTTGCCGAGTGCATTTCCTCCCCGGCCGGCATCCCTTCCCGGCTTGGCTCTCTTTTCATCCTCATCCCCGGGGCGCCCAAAGGATGCCCCCAAGTAGCCAAATCCCAGTTTTTCCCGAGTGGGAGCAACCGATCCCTCGCCTGCGGGCGCGTCCGCGGGTTCCCCCGCCAGATCATAATCAGCCATCGAGTCACGCAATTCCTTGCGATCCTGCTTCTTGAGTTTCTCCTCTTTTTTCAGCGCCATGGGGGCTGCCGGATTGCGCGCCGGGATCGCCAACCGTTCCGATTCCTCGAGGGCCAGGTAGCCATTGTTCCCCTCATCTTGTTCGCCCATCTTGAAGTTCTCCCGGGCAGCCTTCAGATCGACGCGACCTGCCACATCAAAGTAGAGGGATGGCTCGACCACCGCAGCCCCCTCCGGCGGGACCAACTTTGGCGTCGCTTGATTCGTCCCATGATCCTTGCTTCTCAATTTGGAGAAGCCGGACGCCAACTGGTAGAAGAAGCCCTCCGCTTGTCCGTTTTTCTCCGGGCCTTCAATCGCCTCGCCGCCCTCATTGTCTGTACCCAGCTCCCGAAATCCGCTCCAAAGAGCAGATTGGTCCCAGCCTTTCTGTCCCTCCGCAAGGCCTTGACCTTTGCCTTGGCCCTGGCCCTTGCCCGCGAGAACTTCATCATCGAATTCCGAGAGAAGGTCGAGTGGACGGACGGTAGAGTCCTTGTCCATGGCAAGGTGATTGATCTGTCCCTTGAACTGGCCCAGGTCTCGGGAGGCTCCCTTGATTCCGAGTAACCCTGAGACCTTGGCATCAAGGGTCGTCTCCCCATCCGCCTTCTCCCTGGCGTACTCATGGACCCAGCGCCGGCCATCGTCCTGAGCTTGCCCACCACCCCCAACGGGGCCTCCCAACTTCTTCGATTTGAAAGTGGAGACATCGCCAAAATACTCTCGCCCAACTCCGAGACCGTCCCCATCGCGATCTCCCTTCGAACGGGACGCGAGCCTATCTCCCCTTGTAAATTTCCGCGCGGTCTCCAGGGAACTGTCGTCGCTCAACGTTCTCCAGACCCCATCCGGTTGTGGAATCCCGTTGGCACGCGATTCATCACGCGCCACCCGGGCATCACTCTCGCCTTCAGCCACGGCCTCGCCTCGCGACCGATTCCCGGCCACCTTGTCCACCGCGCGGCTTTGGGCAAGGCGCTCTTCCTCAGCGACCAGACCATTCAGGTCCACGGCCGCGCGCGCGGTCTTCTCTGCCTCGCTCCGACCACGGGTCATCCTTGAAAACGTTCCATGGTCTTCGTGCTTGCTTGCTTCCACGGACTGGACCTTGGCCCCCTTCTTCTTCCCATCCTTCTCGCCCGCGCGCCTGGTTGGAGTCTCCGCCCCATCAACAACGATCGCGCTCTGGAAGGGGGCTGGGGCCGGGGTGGCGGTCGGGGCAGGCTTGGCAGGAGCTGCGCCCAACCGGGAAAGAGGCGGTGCCGCAGGTTCCGGGGCAGATTCCTCTGCCGTGTCGACACGTTGGAACAATTCTCCCACCACCGGAATATCCGCCAAGACAGGCATTTTCGAGTTCGATTTGGGCTCTCCTCCTCCAGCGCCCACGCCTCCAGTCACGACCCCAGCCTGCGATGGCCTCCCCGGGGCCGGGCTCTCTGCCTGCTCCGCGAGCGCCTTCCCCTTCTCGGCCCTGCCCTTCTCAGACCAGGCCGGTCTCCCCAAAGTCCTGAGCTCTTCATCACCATTCCCGCCAAACGCTCCCGTGATTCCCGCCGGCGTGGTTGCGGGACCAGCCACCGCAAGAGGATCTGCCACCTCCATCGGCTTCGCTTCCTCGTTCTCGGAGAGAGTCGCACTGAGTTTTGCCAACGCCCTGCGCACCGGGTTTTCCGCCTCTGCCGGCGGCGCATAGTACTTCAATTCTCGCATTTCGCTGTTCGGCTCTTCATGCGCCCCGGCATTAGGATCCCACCACAGCATGTCTGAATTCCCGCGCAGGGAGACATTCTTCGAGGTCAACTTGCCCCCGTCTGAGTCCCCGTCCAGCATGACTCTCTCCGCGAGCTCTCCTCCCTTGGGACGGAACAACATTGCGATCACGAACAAGGTCACTGCAAAGCATGCCGCGGCACTCCACATCACCCGGCGACCAGCCTTGCGAACTCGTCGCTCCCTCGCTCCTCCATCGTCCGTGGATTCCATCACCACCACCTCATCCGCTGGTTCGCTGAGCTCAATCGCTTCGAACAAATTCGCCCGTGTCTCGGGCGCCAGCCTCCACTCCGCGTCATCGCCGGGAGCCAGGGTATTCCCCAGTAATCCGTGTACGGATTCCACCCGTCGTTTGAAGACCCGGATTTCGGGACGCTCTTCCATCATGCGCTCCAGCTCTTCCGCTTCGAAGTCGGAAGCCTCCCCTAAAATCAATGCCACCACGCGCGCCTCGATCTCGGGTTCGATCCAGGCATGGAGATCACCACTGTAATTGCCGTCACTCATAATAGTTTATCCTTTCGCTCCCTCCACTCCGGCCCGCCGCAAGGAATCGGCGAGACTCTTCAAGATATGATGAAGCCGGTAGCCGACGTTACCGACACTCATCCCCGTGCGCTGACTGATCTGGGTGTACTTTAATCCCTCGAAATATTTCAACTGGATGAGGAGCTGATCGCGCTCATCGAGTTCATCCATCAACATGTGCACCAGCCCGGCCGCTTCCATCTTCCCGAGCACATCGTCCGGGGCCTCGCGACCCATGTCCTGCCCGGGGTCCAGGTCGGAAGTCGCGTAGGTGTCCGGCGTGGCCGGATCGGTCAGGGTTTCCCGCTTGTGGTCGCGGATATGGTTGTAGGCCCGGTTCCGCACGCAGCGAAAGAGCCAGGCGCGCGGCTGCAGCACATCCTCCCAGTGCTGGTGAAGCCTGAGAAAGGCATCCTGGATCAGTTCCTCCGCGATCTCCCGCCGTCCCACCAGGCCAAAGGCATAGCGCAGAAGCGGTGTTTCCTCCGCTTCGAACACAGCTTCGAGGGAGGGCTTGGGCCCCCGCCCGGCCTCAGTGGAGCGTTGCGGGGGCATGGAGGCGATCGCGGCGCAGCTGGACCGGCCGGTTTGTGCATGGGTAATTGCCACCTGATTGCATCCTTTCGTGGGGGGAGACACGGGAAAAGCGAGACCCTTGGCAAATTTGCCCCGATTTTTCCGTATTTCTGACCCTCAGGAGAGCCTAGGCACTTTTGACTAGGCACTTCGCGATGCTTGATGCGGGCAAAATCTTCCGTAACCACCGCCACAAGACCCTCGACCTTGAGGGCTTCTCAACCTAAATAAACCGCCCGCCGCGGATGTTTTTCCTCAAGAAGATTTTTCAACTCCGGGATCATGCCAATCCCAGTGCCGAGAAGGCGTTCCTCGAACACCTCGAAGACCTGCGCCTCTGCATCACCCGCATCGTCCTCACCCTGCTCATCGCCACCGTGGTCTGCTTCATTTTCCGCAATGAGCTCATGGATGTCATGCGGCGCCCGGTCACCCAGGTCTGGGAACGCGGCGAGCTCAAGGCCCTCGAGAAAAGCGAGATCCCCCTCGATGAATGGGAGGAGGCCAAGAGGGTCGCGGAGAACTTCAATCAACTCCTCCAGCAGGACCGCGCCCACTTCCTCAGCCAGTTCGAGAACCCGGAAGGGATGCTCAACAACATCCGGGCCGTCACCATCTACCGCGCGACCCGCATCTTCGAGGAGAGAGAGGATCAGGAGAACTACGTCAATGAGGACCAATCCCTGGACGACGCCCTGCGCTCAAAGATTCTCGCGCTCATAGAAGGCGGTCCCAACCCCAAGTCCGATGCCCGGGACAAACTGGTCCTCATGCAGGCCCTCAAGCCCACCGAAGGCTTCATGCTATCCATCAAGCTCGCCTTCTTCGCGGGCATCGTGGTCTCCTTTCCCTTCCTCCTCTACTTTATCCTGCAGTTCGTCCTCCCGGGCATGCACACCGCCGAGCGCCACGCTCTCTGGCCCGCCATGGCCATCGGCTTCGGCCTCTTCCTCGGCGGCATATTCTTTTCCTACTTTATCGTGCTCCCCAGGGTGCTCGAATTTTTCCACGATTACAGCGCGCAGATGAAAATCGAGAACGAGTGGCGGATCGGCTACTACATCTCCTTCGCCACCCAGTTCACCCTCATCTTCGGTCTCAGCTTCGAACTGCCCGTCCTGGTCATGACCCTAGTGAAGCTGAACATCCTGAACTGCGAGATGATGCGGCGCACCCGCGCTTACGCCATCCTCGCGATCTTTATCATCGCGGCCATCATCACTCCCACTCCGGATGCCTTCACCCTCTGCCTTCTCGCCGGGCCCATGGTCGTTCTCTACGAGATTTGCATCTGGCTCGCCTTCTTCCTCGAGAAGAAGGGCGCGCGCCGTGAAGCGGAGGAAGAAAAGGTCCGCCTCGAGCGGCTCCTCGCCCTCAAGAAACGCCGCGCTGAACGGGGCGAGGATGACGACGACGATGACAATGACGGCGGAGGCGACCCCGGCCCCGGCGACGATGGGACTGATCCTGACTTCCGCGGTCCCGCCACCGGACTCGATCACGAACACGACGAATATCACGATCACGATCCGGAGGACTACGACTACCACAGCGATCACGACTCCCTCCCCGACGATCACGACCACGACCCCGAGTATCATCACGAAGGGGATCTCGGGCACGGCGACGACGGCCACACCGGCACCGGGGAGGAGGACCCTCAACCGGAGAAGAAGGAGGCTGGATCAGGGGAGCCCGACTCAGGAACGAACAAGGACGACTCGGACCCCGGGCAGCAAGCTGACTTCGATTTCCACGAAGAGGCCGATCCCACGCTCACCGAAGAAGGTGAGCAGGAAGACGTGAGCGATCCCTGGCCTGACGAAGAGGAAGACGAACACCTCGACCCCCACAACCCGCCCGAGGACATTCCGGAGGAGGAGAGAGACCGGGACCGGGGGAATCCGGACAAGTTGGATCAGGACTAACCTCTTTGAGTGATTTCATCCCATCCTGTGCTGGTTGCAGGGGGATGAATTTGATTGCCGATCGAGGAGTTCCATCGAATCTTTTGCTGCCGCTCGGGCGGCATTCCCTGACCTCCCCCCAAGGATGTTCCCTCGACACCTCCGCCCATCGGCGACGGCCGCAGGCTTGGTGCTTACCTGTGCCCTCTGGTGGGATTCGTCCCACGGCCAGTCCGTCAAGATCAACGAATTCCTGGCCTCCAACGTGCAGGTCGCTCCCGACAATGTGGACTTCGACGATTACTCGGATTGGATCGAACTGCGCAACACCACCGCCGCGCCCGTCAGTCTCGCCGGTTACTATCTGACCGATGATCCCGGGCGGCCGATTCGCTGGCCCTTTCCCAACGCGACCACCATCCCGGCCAACGGATTCCTCATGATTCGTGCGGACGGATTCGATGCCGGCCCCGGCGAAACCTTCCGTCGCGAGTAGTCTCCCTGGGACGACTTCCAGACCCAGCGCCTGCACACCAACTTCAAGCTGTCCAAGGACGGCGAATTCGTGGGCCTCTACACCCTCGACCCACTCCCGGTCGCCATCAACCTCGTCGCGGCAGGTTCTTCCTGGAATTTTTACGACCTGGGCAGTTCTCCCGGCCCAACCTGGCCAACTTCGCCTTTCGACGACACTGCCTGGGACTCCGGCAACGCGCAACTCGGCTATGGCGAAGGCGACGAGAACAAGGTCGTGAGCTACGGCCCCGATCCCCAGAATAAATTCCGCACCACCTATTTCCGCAAGGAATTCACGGTTTCAAATCCTGCTCTCCTCACCAATCTGCAAGGCCGCATCCTCGTCGACGACGGTGCGGTCGTCTACCTGAATGGAAAGGAGATCGACCGTATTCGCATTCCGAGTGAAACGGTTGACTTCAGCACCAACGACACGTCGGTCCCCGCCAACTACAACGCGGCGGCGGCGCACATGGATCTCGACGATTTCATGGACTACTGCGCGCTGGTCGATTTCGTCTACGAATCAAGTTGGCATCATAACCAGGCGTTCTGGCGTGAGCGCCGCGAGGGCGCGAAATGGCGCTGGATCATCGACGACACCCGCTACGGCAATGATCCCGCCAACTGGATTGCTGCCGCTCCGACTCCGGGCCAGAGCGCCTTCGGTCTCTGGGCCGCAAGCCAGGGCCTCCTTCCCGGCAACAACAGCTGGGATGACGACCCCGACGGCGACCGGATTTCCAATCTGATCGAGTTCGGGACGAACTCCAACCCCCTCTCCCACCTACCCCATCACTGTGATCGGCCCCGACGAGGTTCGGATACGCTACGAAGTCGCCGCCGATCGTCCCGATCTTGGCTACGTGATCCAGCGCTCGCCCGATTTGACGCCTGGTTCGTGGACGGACCTGCCCGGCACCATTGTCCCGGCTGGTGGGACGACCCTCTACCTCGACGCGACCGACTCCTACAATGCCGTGCGCATGTTCCACCGCCTGGCGATCAGTCCATGACCCGTTGATTCCAGGTGCCAAGAGTCAACGGCACCGACGTTTCGGTGGACTCCTCAACTACTATCATCGCGAGGCCGCATCGGCAATCGGACCATTTTTTGCACCTTACGGGGAAGAATCAAAGCCGATTGGAGGCGCCGCCAACCTAAACGGGGTATCGTCCCTGCCCGATCTGGGACTGGTCCATTTCTCGTCTGCTCCGGGCCCCTTTGGCGGGAGCGAGACCAACTTCCCACCCTCTCCTAACAGCAACTGCTTTGCCCTCAACAATCCCCATGCTGGACCCAAAATCGTGGCAAAACCCTAACAGAAATCCTGGTTCCTTGACGTGTAATCCGTTGGAGAAAAATGGTCGGGATGACAGGATTCGAACCTGCGACCTCTTCACCCCCAGTGAAGCGCGCTACCAAGCTGCGCTACATCCCGATTTGGTAAGTCTCAATGCGGGGGTGGAGCCGGGCGCTGTGTAACCTGTCGCATTCATCATTGGCAAGCCGCGATTTTCCTGCCATTCCCCCCGGCCCACCATGGAAGCAACGAACGTCGCAATCCTGGGCGCCAGCGGGTACACTGGCATGGAGCTCGTGAGGCTCCTGCTGGCTCACCCTGCTGCGAACGTCACCGCTGCCACCTCCCGCGCAAACGTCGGGAAACGGATCGCCGAGGTATTCCCCCGTTACGCCAGCCTTCCCGGTGCGGAGCTGGCCTTCATCGAGCCCGACATGGATGCCGTGGCCGCCAGTGGTGCGACCGTCGCTTTTCTCGCACTCCCCCATGGCACCGCCGCCGAATACGCAACCGCCCTCCTCTCCAAGGGCCTGCGCGTGATCGACTTGAGCGCCGACTTTCGTCTGAACGACGCGGCGGGCTACGAGGAGTTTTACGGCGAGGTCCACCCTGCCCCGGAGCTCCTTGAGGAATCCGTCTACGGGTTGCCCGAGATCCACCGCAGGGCCATTGAATCCGCCCGCCTGGTCGCTTCCCCGGGCTGCTACCCGACCTCCATTCTCCTCCCCCTCATCCCCCTCCTGCGAGAAGAACTGATCGACCCCGCCTCCATCGTGGCCAATTCGATGAGCGGGGTGAGCGGGGCCGGGCGCAAGGCCGATCTTTCGCTCCTCTTTGTCGAATGCAATGAGAGCGTGCGCGCTTACGGATTGCCCAAGCACCGTCATCTCTCCGAGATCGAGCAGGAGCTTTCCCTGGCGGCGGGTCAAAAAGTCACAATCACCTTCGTCCCTCATCTTGTCCCTGTGAACAACGGCATTTGCACCAGTAGCACTGCGACTCTCACGGCCGACTTCGAAGCCGTGGAACACGCTCTCCG
This sequence comes from Roseibacillus sp., assembly GCA_046581525.1. Lineage (GTDB taxonomy): Bacteria > Verrucomicrobiota > Verrucomicrobiia > Verrucomicrobiales > Akkermansiaceae > Roseibacillus_B. Next base: position 36,140 of record JAYGGC010000162.1, read on the forward strand.
TTCCACTTACGAAAACAGTAGCTTCGTGCGCTTGCTTGGGAGGGGTGCCTGCCCCGATACTAAGAATGTGACACGCACAAATTTTATCGACATCGGCTGGCATCACGACGCACGAACGGGCCGGATTCTCCTGCTGAGCGCGGAGGACAATCTCGGCAAGGGGGCGGCAAGCCAGGCCATCCAAAGTTTCAATCTCATGAACGGGCTGGAGGAAGTGACCGGACTGCGGTCGGCTTAAGGGGAGCAGGAAGAACGGGCTGGGATGACCTACCATGTGGTAAAAGGAGGCGTCTGTGCTCCGAAGGGATTTCTTGGCGGGGCAGTGAGCTGCGGGATCAAGAACGCCGAAGATCCGCGTAGCGATCTCGCCCTCCTTTACTCCGAGCTCCCCTGTGTTTCGGCCGGCACCTTCACAACCAACCGCGTCAAGGCGGCACCGGTCAAGGTCACCCAGGCGCACCTGCGCGCCCAGGAACTTCGTGCCATCGTGGCCAACAGCGGAAACGCCAATGCCTGCACAGGGGTCAGGGGCGTGGAGAATGCCCGCATCATGGCCAAGGCGGTGGCCGCTCCTCTCGGTCTCAAGCAGCGGGAAGTGGGAGTCTGCTCAACGGGCGTCATCGGTCTGCCCATGCCCATGGATCGCATCGCTCCCGGCCTCGACGAGCTCCCCAACCATCTCGGTCCCGGGGGTGGCAGTGCGGTTGCCAAGGCCATCATGACCAGCGACACCACCATCAAGGAAGTTGCCATCATGGCTTCCGTCGGTGGTCGGAAAATTCGCATCGGTGCCTGCGCAAAGGGAGCGGGCATGATCTGCCCCAGCATGGCAACCATGCTTTGCTTCGTCACCACCGACGCCAACGTGAGCAAGACCTGCCTGCAAAAGACTGTTCTCGAAGCGGTCGAGGGCTCCTTCAACCGGATTTGCATCGACGGCGATATGAGCACGAACGACACCGTCCTCGTTCTCGCCAATGGTGCCGCGGGCGGCTCCAGGATCGCCCGCGGAAGCAAGGCCTGTCGTGAATTCCGCGATGCCTTGCAGTATGTTCTCCTCAAGCTCGCCCAGGCCTGCGTGAAAGACGGCGAGCGCGTCAGCAAATTCGTCACCCTCGAAGTGCAGGGCGCCTCCACCTACCTCGACGCCAAGAAGGTCGCCGAAGCGATCGCCAAATCCGCCCTCGTGAAGTCATCCTGGAACGGAGGCGATCCAAATTGGGGCCGCATCATCCACGCCATCGGATACTCCCGCGCCCGCATCCGGGAGGAACTCATCGATATTGCCTACGAAGGAAAGGCCGCCTGTGAAGGAGGCCTGATGGCCAAGACTGCGCACAAGGTCCTCCGCGAAATCGCCGCCCGTGACAGCTTCCTCATCACGGTCAACCTCCACCTCGGCAAGGCGGAGTATACCATCTACACCAGCGACATCTCCCCCGAGTATATCGACTTCAATCGAAGCGAGTACTCCTATTGGAAAAACGCGGGCCTTGGATAGCCCCCAATCTTCCCCGCCACCTTCCCCCTGGACCGGGAGGGGCTCCGCGGAGAACACCCTCGCCATCCCCCACCCAACTGGAGAGTCTCCCGCGGTATGGATGAGATCGCAGAACACAACCGCCGAGGGTGGAATCGCCAAGCTCGCGAAGGCTGCCGGTGGTCGATCCCGGCGACCCCCGAAGAGATCGCCGAAGCCCGGGCAGGGCGTCCGCGCATCATCCTCACCCCTGACACCGCAGTGCCAGCCGAGTGGCTCGGCGATCTCCCTGGCCGCGAAGTCCTCTGTCTCGCCTCAGCCGGCGGTCAACAAGCGCCCCTCCTCGCTGCGGCAGGCGCCCTCGTGACCAGCTTCGACCTCTCCGAGGAACAGCTCCGCCTCGACGCCCGGGTCGCAGAACGTGAAGGACTCGACCTCAAGACCGTGCGCGGTGACATGCGCGATCTCTCGGTCTTTGCCGATGAGACCTTCGATCTCGTCGTGCACGTTACCTCCAACGTCTTTTGCGCCGAGATTCGACCGGTGTGGAACGAGTGTCATCGCGTTCTTCGTCCGGGCGGCGAATTGCTCTCGGGCATCATGAACCCCGCCTATTTTCTCTTCGATTGGGAAGAGCTCGATCGCGGCGAGGACCCTGTCGTCCGCTTCGCTCTCCCCTACACCGACAAGAAGTCGCTTCCTCCCGAACGCTATCAAAAGCTCATCGAGGACGGTGAGCTCCTGGAGTTCAGCCACAGCCTCGACGACCAGGTCGGAGGCCAGATCGATGCCGGTTTCCACCTAGTCGGCTTCTTCGAAGACGGCTGGGGGGAAGCCGCAGCGCTCGACAAGTGGTTCCGAACCATGCTGAACACCCGTGCGCGGAAGCCCGCTGCCCGACCGAATTCCGCTCCTGGATCCCACCACCTGGACTGACTGCCGGCAACCAGTCTAGCCCGCTGGTCGCACGTCGCAAAACCCTCCGCTCCAGCGCACGCGGACCTCGACCCCGTAGCACTCGCGCAATCGCTCCGGGGTCAACACCTTGCGCTTCTGGCCATCGGCGAGAATCACCCCCTCTTTCATCAGGACCACGCGATCGACCTCCGGTGGAATCTCGCGCACGTCGTGGGTCACCAACATGACCCCGGTGCCATTTCTCATCAGATTTCGCACCGCCCCGAGGAGGTTCCAGGCGCCGGTCAGGTCGAGCGAAGTGGTTGGTTCGTCGAGAATCAACATCTCCGGCTCGTGCACCAGCGCCCGGGCGAGGAGGAAGCGTCGGCGCTCGCCCGAGGAGAGCTCCCCGTAGTCACGCCACATCAACTCGTGCACCCCCGCCGCCTTCATCGCCTTCCAGGCCCGCTTCTTTTCGGCCGCGGAGAATCTTTGGCCCCGCGTGCGGCCGTAGGTTCCGTGCAGAGCGGTGAGGACCACATCACTGGCGAGCTCGTCATCCGCAAAGAGCTCGCGCTGCTCCGGAGTGACCAGCCCGATTCTCTCTCGCACGTCGTAAAGCGACCAGAACTCCTCTCCGAAGAGTCGCGCCACCCCACCCTCCGCCACCGGATGAAGGTCACCCGAGATCAGCGCGAGCAGCGTGCTCTTTCCCGCCCCGTTCGGTCCCAGGATGGCAAGCCGTTCGCCTCGCTCGACCCGCATTGAGAGACCATCAAAGACACGGTTGTCCCCCCGCCAAACTGTGACGTTCTCCAATTCAAGGACGGGTTCGCCAGCCAAAATTCTCTTGGGTCTTTCTGCGCCTTCCTGCGGCAAGCTCTACCGGTTGGTCTTTCCGACCAGGTCGAGCAGAACCGAGTTGGGAACTGAATTGCCGAACTTCTCAAATTCGTCCAGCTGCCACACCACCTTCTTGGTCTTGGGCTCGATCTCCACCAGGAGCGGGTTCCCCGGTCCGGCGTGACAGTTGCCGATGACGTAGTTGCCGTTCGGAAGGACATCGAGGGTGGTGACCCAGGCCAGACGAATCATGGGTAGTTCGTTCTGCGTGACCTGCCAGACAACTTTCTTCCCGGGAGTGACCTCGATCACCGAGTGACCGTTGCCGGTCGCAATGAGGGTATTGCCGTTCTTGAGACGGACGCAGGCAAAGGTCGAGTTTCCCCAGGAGGTGGGCCCATGACCGCCCTTCGGCTTCTTGTCGAAAAGGGGAACCGGATACTCCCAAACCACCTTGCCCCCGGCATCGTATTCACGCACCACACCGTCGCCTTCATGACTGGCGAGCACGTGGCCATTCTTGAGCCTGCGGGCGAGACGGGTGTCCTTGTGGGGATGCGGCTTATCGAGCTTCATCTTGAACTCCTTGAGAATCTTCCCTTCACGATTGATCTCGATGAATCGTCCCGCACCACTTTCCGCGATGAAGACATTGCCATTCTCGAGCGGCTGGAAGGCGTGCACCTCGATGCGCTTGCCCTTGTTGCCATTCATGGTCGCGCAATCGTAACTCCAGACGATCTTCTTGGTCCTGGGATCGATCTCCACCACTTCACGCATGTTGCGCGCCGTCATGAAGTTCCCATTGGGCAGGGCATGAATGTCGTGGATCCCGCCCCACTTCATCTCCCACTCCACCTTGCCATTCTCGATGATGGCGAGCTTGCCGTTGCCTTGCAGGAGGACGCGGTGACCCTTGCCGGCCGGTTTCTCCTGGGCGACGAGGTTCGGCACGGCAACGACCGAAATAAGGAGGACGAGGGCGAAGCGTTTCATACCCGACTGAATAGAGTGGTGGCAGTCAAACACAAGCTCCGGATCGAGACTCCGGCCCCGCTGGGATTTGGACCCTGGCCCTGAGGTTTGTCGGGACCTTGCGGGTTGGAACTTCGTTCCCCTCACCCCCAATCTTCCCTGCCACCTCTAGCCCGCCACTCGCTCGGAGACCCGGTCGAACTCCCGTGCCGAGAAGCAGAGAACCAACTCTTCCAGCGCCTCGTTGCGCAGCCGGGCGATCACTTCCACGCTGAATCCCTGGGCCACCAACTGGCGCGCGATGTGCGGCTTGATGCCCCGGGCACAGAGATAGAAAATTTCATCGTCGTCGATCATGGCGGAAGTGCTGCCGTGGGAACACTTCACCTGGTCGGCATTGATCTCGAGCCCGGGCATGGAGTTCGACTCCGCCATTTCGCTCATCATGAGATTGCGGCAGGTTTGGTAGGCGTCGGTGTAGTGCGCGCCATCATCGACGAGGATGAGACCCGAAAACACCGTCCGGCTCTCATCGTAGAGCGTGTTCTTGTAGAGCAGATCCGAATAGCTGCGCGGACTGGCGTGATGCTGGAAGGTGCGCTGATCGAATTCCTGTTTGTTTCGCGCAATGCTCACCGAGAGCATGTCAGAGTGGGAATTCTCCCCTTCCAGGCGGCTGAGCGATTCCTGTCGCGCCCAGGCCGCACCGACGTTCAGGACAAACGACTTCGCGGTCGCATCGCGCGCCACCGTCGTGTTGTTGACCTGGATCATGCGCGCCTCGTCGCACAGGGCCTGCAAGGCAAGATAATTGAGCTGCGATCCCGGTCCGGCCACCAGGTCGTTCACGGCGATCGCCCAGGAGCCGCGGGCGGTGGTGTCCGACTGAAAGTAGTCGACCACGGTGACCTGCGCGTTGGTCCCGGTGACCACCAGGGTGTGCGGAAAGGTGATGATGTGATCACCCGAGAGCCAGTGAAACACCTCGATGGGCTCCGCGATCTGCACGTTGTCAGGCACATGGATGAACATGCCGGTCAGAAGATGGGCCTGGTGTAGCGCCGCGAATTTCGCGGAACCGAGGGTGGCCTCGGACTTCATGAAGTGCTGCTCGACCAACTCGCCATGCTCAGCCAGGGCCTGCTCAAGGGGCAGGCAGATCACCTCGTCCGGCAGATTGCTCTCGGCCTCGTTGAGGGTGTCGTTGATGAATCCGAAGCGGGCGGCCCGCTTTTCCAAACCGGCGGCCCCGCGGTGACCCGCCGGCGGCTCGGCGTCCGGAAAACGCACCCCCTCAAAATTCAGCTGCTTCAACTTGGCAAAGCGCCATTGCTCATCGCGCCGCGAGGGCATGTCCAGTTCCTGGAATCGTTTCCAGCCCTCTTGCCGCAGGGCATTGAACCACGCCGGCATTCCCTCCAGTTCACCTGGCGCCCGCTCGAACACGCTCACTTGTTCCAACGTCGCTACCATCTGCCCTGGCTCTCTGACAACTGACGCCCGATCACCGATATCTCCGGCACTAGCCGACACTTCCCTCCATCTCCAACTCGATGAGGCGCTTCAACTCGACCGAGTATTCCATCGGGAACTCGCGCACCAGCTCGTTTACAAATCCGTTCACCGCCAGGCTCATGGCCGCGCCTTCGCTCAAGCCCCGCTGCTGCAGGTAGAAAAGCATCTCCTCCGACACCTGCGAGACGCTCGCTTCGTGCTGGGTGGCATGCTGGTTTCCGCGCACCGTGATGGTGGGATAGGTGTCGGTGCGGCTGCTTGAATTGATGAGCAGGGCATCGCACTCGGTGTTGTTCCGGCAGCCCTTGAGGTGCTTCGGAATGTGCACCAGTCCGCGAAAGGTCGCGCGACCCGAACCCACCGAGATCGATTTCGAAACCACATTCGAAGTTGTCTCGTCGGCAGCGTGAACCATCTTCGCACCGGTGTCCTGGTGCTGGCCACTGTTGGCGAGCGCAATCGAGATCACTTCTCCACGCGCTTTTCGTCCCTTCATCACCACCCCGGGATACTTCATGGTGAGACGGCTCCCGATGTTGCAGTCGATCCAGCGCACCTCGGCATTCTCGTGCGCAATGCCGCGCTTGGTCACCAGGTTGAAGACATTCGAGCTCCAGTTCTGAACCGTGATGTACTGCAGCTTGGCATCCTTCATGGCCACCAGCTCGACCACCGCGGAGTGCAAGGTCACCGTTTCAAATTTGGGAGCGGTGCAACCCTCCATGTAGGTCAACTCGGAACCCTCGTCGCAAATGATGAGGGTGCGCTCAAACTGGCCGAAATTCTCGGAATTGATCCGGAAGTAGGCCTGCAGCGGGTGGCGCACTTTCAGGCCCTTGGGGACGTAGATGAACGATCCCCCGGAGAACACCGCGCTGTTGAGCGCCGAAAACTTGTTGTCCCCGATCGGGATCACCTTGCCAAACCACGGCCGGAAGATCTCCGCGTACTCGTTCAATCCCTCGGTCGAGTTCACGAAGATCACGCCGTCCTTCTCGAGCTCCTCCTTCACGTTCGAGTAAGCGGCCTCGGAGTCGTACTGCGCTTCCACCCCGGCGAGGTAGGCGCGCTCCTGTTGGGGAATGCCCAGCCGCTCAAAGGTCTCCTTGATGTCATCCGGCACCTCATCCCAGCTGCGGGTTGGCTTCGTGCTCCCCGCGAGATAGTAGCGGATCACGTCGAAATCGATGTTCTCGAGATCCTTGGTCGCCCAATGGGTGGGCATGGGCTTCGACTCGAAGGTCTTGAGCGCCTTGTGGCGGAACTGACGCACCCAGTCCGGGTCGTTCTTCACATCGCAGATATAGTCGACGGTGGCGGCGCTCAATCCGGTGCCGGCGTCGTACTTGTGCGACTCGGGATAGGAGAAATCCCCCTTGCTGCGATCAATCTCGATCGCTTCCCGTGTGCCCGTGTCCATTACTGATTCACTCATGATTTCGCATTTCTCGTTTTAGGTTCCCACCGCCACTTCCTCTTTCAGAAAATCGTATCCGCGCGCTTCGAGTTCCATGGCAAGTTCCTTGCCGCCGCTCCGCACGATCCGGCCGTCGGCCAGGACGTGCACGTGATCGGGTTCGACATAGTCGAGAAGCCGCTGGTAGTGGGTGATGATGAGGAACCCCCGCTCCGGGGAGCGCATCGAGTTCACTCCTCTGGCCACCACCTTGAGCGCATCGATGTCGAGGCCGGAGTCCGTCTCGTCCATCACGCAGTAGCTTGGCTCCAGCATCATCATCTGGAGCACTTCGTTGCGCTTCTTCTCGCCACCGGAGAATCCTTCGTTCACCGAACGGGTGGTAAACTTCCGGTCGATCCCGAGCTGATCCATCTTCTCGTAGAGCTCTTTGTAGTAGACCACGGCATCGAGTTCCTCTCCCTCGGGCAGGCGGGCCTGGCGGGCCGCGCGGATGAAGTTCGCCATGGTGACCCCTGGCACTTCGGCGGGATACTGGAAGGCGAGGAACAATCCGGCGCGGCTCCGTTCATCGATCCCGAGTGCGAGGAGGTCGACACCGTCCATCGTGACCGAGCCGCCCGTGACCTCATAGTCCTGGTGGCCGGCGATCACCTTGGCGAGAGTCGACTTTCCGGAACCGTTCGGTCCCATCAGGGCATGCACCTCGCCTTTCGGCACTTCAAGGCTCAGGCCCTTCAGAATCTCGGTGCCGTCGGTGGTGGCATGCAGGTCCTTGACTAGGAGGCTCATCGTGGAGTGGCAGTGAATGGTGGTCGCGAAACGGTCAAGCCCCTTTCGGAAGGTTTCCGCGGATGGTCAGCTCAAGGTCCGTGACCTCCGTCCCCTTCGGAAGATTGAGGAGATCGGTGATTCTGCAGTCGTCCTTGAAGGTGATGTCGTGAATGACTCCGGTGTTTTCATCGTGAAAATGCACATGGGGCGTGAGATTCACGCAGAAGCGGGAGGGCTCCCGGTCGAAGTTGACTTGGTTCACCAGCCCGTGCTCCACCAGGGCATCGAGGCAATTGTAGACCGTCGCAAGCGAGATGGTGGGCATGCCCTCCTGGACACGCCTGAATACATCGTTGGCGCTGGGATGATTCCGGTCGTGCAGCAACACGCTGTACACCTCCCGACGCTGCTTGGTCATGCGAAGACCGGCCAGCACAGAGGGAATCTCCGCCGGTGTCTTCGGAATCTCGCTTTCGTTGATAACCATGAGTCGGCGGGACCTTAAGGGCATGATAATGGTTCGCAAGAGAAAATTAGAATAATTCCAATTTAAAATCGGGAGATTGGAGAGGAGCTGAGGTAGGGCCGGGCATGCTCAGCGAAGCCCTCCCCTACCTGGGGCCCTTCGGGGCCGCTCTGGCCCCTGTCGGGATGGGCTGGTGGATGGGGAAGCGCGGCGGATTGCGGCACTGCTCCCTTCCCCTCACCTGTATGAAAGCGTGGGGAATTTCGGCCCTACTTTCCGCCGTCCTCTTCGGGGGCTGTGTGTTTCTTTGGCTCTACCTTATGAATCTCACCGAGGAAACCTGGATCCATCATCCTCCATTGCCTTCGGTCCTGCTGCCAACTTCCCTGGCTGGTGCGCTCATTGCCTTGGTGCCCTCCCACTGCCTCCGCCTTCATCACCTACTACTTCGTGGCGCAGCGGCGGGCCCGCGAAGCCCTTGCCGCGCTCACCGCGATGCCTCCAAGCAATCATGTCGAGAATTGAACTCATGGGCTATCTCGTGATCGCAGTGCTTCCCGCTGCCCTCGCCGCCGGCTGTCTGGGCTACCGCTCCGGGCGGGCGGGACGGCCCCTCGCGATGTCATGCGTCTGGGCATGGTAGCGCGTCTCGAGCTGGCTGGGCTTGATCGCAATCGGACTGGGCGCCTACCTCGCCCTCTTGGCAACCTTTGTTCCCGACGTCAGAATCATTGCCCTA
>JAYGGC010000202.1:0-20537 GCA_046581525.1 Roseibacillus sp.
GTTCGCCATCTCCTACGGCAACTGCGTGCTGCCCATGAGGTAGCGGTCGCACTCGCGCGCGGCTCCGCGGCCTTCGTTGATGGCCCACACGACCAGGCTCTGGCCACGGCGCATATCGCCGGCGGCGAAGACACCCTCCACGTTGGTGGTGTACTTTTCGTGCTCGGCCTTGACGTTGCTGCGCTCATCGGTTTCGAGCCCGTATTCTTCCACCACATCCTGTTCGGGCCCGAGGAACCCCATCGCCAGGAGGATCAACTGGGCGGGGAGGGTGCGCAGCGTTCCTTCCGTTTCCTGGGGTGAGAATCGACCAGAGGAATCCTTGCCCCACGTGATATCCACCACTTCGATCCCGGCAAGATTGCCGTCATCATCCACAATGAAGCGCTTGGTCATGACGAGGTACTTGCGTGGTTCTTCTCCCTGCACGGCCTCGGCCTCCACATGACCGTAGTCGAGGGTATAAACCTTGGGCCACTCGGGCCAGGGATTGTCCGGCGCGCGCTCCATCGGCGGCATGGCCATGATTTCGAGCTGCGTGATGCTGTTGCATTTCTGTCGCAGGCTGGTGCCCACGCAGTCCGTTCCGGTGTCACCGCCGCCGATCACGATGACGTCTTTCCCGGTGGCATTGAGTTCCTCCGGATTGGTGCCGTCGAAGTTGTGGTCGAGTTGGTAACTGGTGTTGATCGTGAGATACTCCATGGCCATATGGACTCCCTTGGCGTCCCGGTTTTCGATCGGAAGATCGCGGCCCTTGGTGGCGCCGCAACAGAGGACCGTGGCGTCAAATTCCTTGGTAAGACGTTCCCTCGACCACACCGGATCCTGCCCGATATTGACGCTGGTCAGGAAGGTGACCCCTTCTTCACGCATCAGGTCGACGCGTCGATCGACGACCTCTTTTTTATCGAGCTTCATGTTGGGGATTCCGTACATGAGGAGCCCGCCGATGCGATCAGCGCGTTCAAACACGGTGACCTCATGCCCGGCCTGGTTGAGCTGGTCCGCGCAGGCGAGTCCCGCCGGACCTGAACCGACCACCGCCACCTTCTTTCCCGTGCGCTTGGCCGGGATGTTGGGCTTGAGCCAGCCCTCCTCCCATCCGCGGTCGACGATGGAACATTCTATGTCCTTGATGGTCACCGGAGGCTCGATGTAGGCGAGCACGCAGGACCCCTCACAGGGGGCCGGGCAGACGCGTCCGGTGAACTCGGGAAAGTTGTTGGTCTTGCGCAGGCGATCAAGGGCCTCCTGCCATCGATTGCGATAAACAAGATCGTTGAACTCGGGAATGAGATTGTTGATGGGGCAACCGCTGGCCATGCCCGAAATGATCATCCCGGTATGACAATAGGGCGTGCCGCAATCCATGCAGCGCGAACCCTGGGCCATGACCTTCTTGTCCGAGCGATGGGCGTGGATCTCCTTCCAGTCCTTGATGCGCTCAAGTGGAGGACGGTTCGGGATCGTTTCCCGTTCTGAATCTAAGAATCCTGTTGGTTTTCCCATGTGTCTGAAATGGTTTCCTTGGTGAGGCGCGCAGCGGATTGCCCTGCTATGCAACGCCAACTCTGCGCGGTTTGATCGCCGTCCTTAGTTGCCGACCCTGGCGTTTTCCTCGAAGGCGGCGAGGATGACCGCATCTCCCTCCAACCCACTCTCCTCGGCCCTTTTGACGGCGTTGAGGACGCGTTCGTAGTCGGCGGGAAGCACCTTGAAGAAGAGGGGCAGGATCTTGTCCCAGTCTGCGAGGAGATTTCTGCCCCGGGCGCTATCCGTGAACGTGACGTGTTTCTCAATGAGGCTTTTGACTTCCGCGATCTCACAATCGCCGCATTCGATCAAGGGATACAGATTGACCATTTCGCGGTTGAGCTTGGACTCAAAGTCGCGGTTTTCATCATAGACGTAAGCGACGCCGCCACTCATGCCTGCGGCGAAGTTGCGCCCCGTGCCGCCGAGGCAGAGCACGGACCCACCGGTCATGTACTCGCACGCGTGATCGCCCACCCCCTCCACCACGGCAGCGACCCCACTGTTGCGGACACAGAACCGCTCGCCGGCGACACCGGCAATGTAGGCTTCGCCGCTGGTGGCTCCGTAGAAGGCGACGTTTCCGATGATGATGTTCTGATCCGCGACGAAATCGGGATGCGATTTCTTCGGCGGATAGACGATGACCTTGGTTCCACAGAGTCCCTTGCCGATGTAATCGTTGGCGTCACCTTCCAACTCGAGCTTCATCCCATTGGGACAGAAGGCACCGAAACTCTGTCCGGCGCTCCCGGTGAACTTGAGGTGGATGGTATTGTCAGGAAGCCCCTTGGCACCGTAGCGGCGGCTGATTTCCGCTCCTGTAATCGTGCCCACGACCCGATTGGTGTTGACGATGGGAAGGTCCGCGAAGACGGTCTCGCCCTTTTCCAGAGCGGGCTTGCAGAGTTCGAAGAGGGTGGTGTTGTCCAAGGCGCGATCAAGGAGGTGATCCTGCGCCTTGGTGCAGTAGGTGCCGACATGCTTACCGACCTTGGGCTGGTAGAGGATCTTGGAGTAGTCGAGTCCCTTCGCTTTCCAGTGGTCCACCGCCTTGCGCATCTCCAGTCGATCGCAGTGGCCCACCATTTCATTGATGGTGCGGTAGCCGAGCTTGGCCATGAGTTCGCGGACCCCTTCCGCCACGAAATTCATGAAGTGGACGACGTTTTCCACTGCTCCATTGAACTTGGCGCGAAGACGCGGGTCCTGCGTGGCCACCCCGACGGGACAGGTGTTCTTGTGACAAACCCGCATCATGAGGCAGCCCAGCGTGACCAGTGGCGCGGTGGAAAAGCCGAACTCTTCCGCGCCGAGGAGGGCCGCGATGACGACGTCGCGCCCGGTCTTGAGCTGCCCGTCCGTTTCCAGGACCACCCGGCTGCGCAGGTCGTTGAGCAGGAGGGTCTGGTTGGTCTCGGCGAGGCCGAGTTCCCAGGGGCATCCCGCGTGCTGAATGGACGAGCGCGGGCTCGCGCCGGTGCCTCCATCGTGGCCTGAGATCAGGATGACGTCGGCCTTGGCCTTGACCACCCCTGCCGCGACGGTGCCGACGCCGATCTCGGAGACGAGCTTGACGTTGACACGCGCGTTCACATTGGAGTTCTTGAGGTCGTGGATCAGTTCCGCCATGTCCTCGATCGAATAAATATCGTGGTGAGGCGGCGGGGAGATCAGCCCCACCCCCGGCGTGGTGCCGCGAACCTTGGCAATCTGGGGAAGGACCTTGTGACCCGGAAGCTCGCCGCCCTCGCCGGGCTTGGCGCCCTGTGAAATCTTGATCTGCAGTTCCCTGGCGTTGACGAGGTAGTGACTGTGAACACCGAATCGTCCGCTCGCGACCTGCTTGATCGCACTTTTCTTCGAGTCCCCATTGGGCAGGGGTTCGAAGCGGGCAGGATCTTCGCCTCCCTCCCCGGTGTTGGAGCTCGCCCCCAGCCGGTTCATGGCGACGGCAAGAGCCTCATGCGCCTCCTTGGAAATGGAGCCGTACGACATCGCGCCGGTCTTGAATCGCTTGACGATCTGGGACACGGGCTCGACTTCCTCGATCGGGATTTCCCTTTGAGGATCGAACTTGAACTCCATCAGCCCGCGCAAGGTGTAAAAGTCGCGCGACTGGTCATCGATCAGCCGGGAATACTGCCCGAAGAGATCGTAGTCCCCGAGGCGCGTTGCCTGCTGCAGCAGATGGATGCTCTGCGGATTGAAGAGATGCCGTTCCCCATCCGAGCGCCACTGGTAGATCCCGCCGGGATCGAGGGCGTCGTTTTCCACTTCGCGGGGCTTGAAGGCGTCATCATGACGGATCTTGACCTCTTCGGAGATCACATCGAGACCAATACCCTCCACGCGCGAGGCCGTTCGACAGAAATACTTGTCGATGACCTCGTGGTTGAGACCGACACATTCGAAAATCTGCGCTCCACGGTAACTGGCGACCGTCGAGATTCCCATCTTGGCCATGGTCTTGATCACACCCTTGACGGAAGCCTTGAGATAATTGGCCACCGCGCTTTCGTAGTCGTCCTCAAGCTCGTTGTTGTCGATCATGCAGGCGATGGTGTCGATCGCCAGGTAGGGATTGATCACGTCGACACCGTATCCGAGCAGCACGGCGAAGTGATGCACCTCCCGCGGTTCGCCGGACTCGAGAATGATGGAAACCTTCGTGCGCGTGCCCGAGCGGATGAGATGATGGTGAAGCCCCGCCACCGCAAGGAGGGCCGGGATGGGTGCGTGTCTCTCATCCACTCCGCGGTCGGAAAGGATGAGGAGGTTGACGCCATCGCGCATCGCAGCATCGGCCGCATCGACGAGGCGTTCCATGGCTTGCTCCAGGCCCACACCGGAAACGGCGACCACTGAACCCCTCAGAAACTGCGCGGATTCAGCTTGGCCGGGCAGGTGACCATCGGCCAGTCCCGGGGCCTCTCCCTTGAAGTTGTAGAGGATGGGAAGGGTGCGGCTTCTGAATCCATCGAACTCGATGTTGTCGAGAGCGGCGAGTGACGCGTTGTCGATGATCGGATTCTCCAGGCGGATCATGCGGCAGTTCTCCGGTCCGGGGTGCAGGATGTCCTGTTCCGATCCAATAAAGGTAACACTCGCGGTGATCAGCTCCTCGCGGATGGGATCGATCGCGGGATTGGTGACCTGTGCGAAGAGCTGGCGGAAGTAGTTGTAGAGCAGCTGGGACCGGTCCGACAGGACCGCCATCGGCGCGTCGTTGCCCATGGAGCCGAGAGGCTGGTTGCCGGTCTCGACCGAGGGCCCAAGGATGAAGCGCTTGTCCTCGAAGGTGTATCCGAAGGCGCGGTTGCGCTGGATCAGGTCGTGCCCCTTGATGCGTCGCTTGGGCAGGGCATTACTGAGGTAATCGAAGTAGAGACGGTTGCCTTGCAACCACTCGCCATAGGGATGGGCTTGAGCGACCTCTTCCTTGATCTCTTCATCTTCGACGATGCGGCCCTTCTCGGTGTCGACCAGGAACATGCGCCCGGGTTCGAGGCGGCCTTTCTTGATGACCGTTTCGGGATCGACGTTGAGAACGCCGACTTCGGAGGCCATGATGACGAGATCGCCGGTGGTGACGTAGTAGCGCGAGGGGCGGAGACCGTTGCGATCGAGCACCGCTCCGATGGAAACGCCGTCACAGAATGCGATGGAGGCAGGACCATCCCAGGGTTCCATGATGCAGGCGTGATACTCGTAGAAGGCTTCCTTGGTCTTCGTCATGTGCTCGTGCTTTTCCCAAGGCTCGGGAATCATCATCATGATCGCATGCGGAAGGGAGCGTCCGGAGAGCACCAGGAACTCCAGGCAGTTGTCGAACATCGCGGAATCCGATCCGTCCTCGCGGATGATGGGAAGGATCTTTTGCAGGTCCTTGCCCAAGATTCCGCTGTCGAGGAGTTGCTGCCTGGCCTGCATCCAGTTGGCGTTGCCCCGCATGGTATTGATCTCACCGTTGTGTGACATGTAGCGGAACGGTTGGGCCCGGGGCCAGCTTGGGAAGGTATTGGTACTGAACCGCGAATGGACCAGGGCCATGGCCGACTCCATGTCCGGGTGATGCAGGTCGGGGAAGTAATCTTCGAGCTGACCGGTGGTGAGCATGCCCTTGTAGACGATCGTCCGGGCCGAGAGCGAGGCCACGTAGAAGAAGTCGCCGCCATCCATTGCGCTGTAGCGGACCGAGTCGGAAGCACGGCGGCGAATGACGTAGAGCTTGCGTTCGAAATCCTGGCCGTCCTCGAGGTCCGCGCTGCGAGCAATAAAGACCTGTTTCATGAGGGGCTCGCAGTCCTTGGAGGCTTCGCCCAGAATATCGCTTTTCACCGGCACGTCGCGCCACCCAAGAACGGCCTGGCCTTCCTCCTCCACGATCTCCTCGAAGATCGCCATGGCCTTGGCGCACTCGGTGGGCTCGGACGAGAAATAGGCAAATCCCACCGCATACTCACCCTCTTCCGGCAGCTCGATACCGAGGCCGGGGGTCACCGTCTTGAAGAACTTGTGGGGCAGTTGGAAGAAGAGACCGGCCCCATCTCCGGTGTTGGCATCGCAGCCACAGCCACCACGGTGGTCCATGTTTCCGCACATCTCGAGGGCTCCCTCGATGATGCTGTGGGACCTCTGACCTTTCAGATGGCAAAGAAATCCGACGCCACAAGAGTCTTTCTCATTGGCGGGGTCATAGAGCCCCTGTTTGGGGGGCAGTCCGGGTAGCTGAGTAAGGTTGTTGCTCTGTTGCATATTGATTTCGATGAGGGGCCCTGCAGTTCGGGGGAAACGGGGCCCAACCCCGGCCAAGATCCTTCAAATGGGCGGGCGGGAAATATTTAGCCGCCCCGCGATCTGGTCAAGAACCAGATTGGCCCAGTTTTCCCGTCGCAAATCCCCCCCGGCAGGGTCAAGCCCGCTAGCAGGAGTGATTGCGAGGGGGGAAACCCATATATTCCCGAAGGCCATACAATCCCAGAAAATAGTCATCCCCTCCCGAATTGACCGACGGAGGCAACAACTGCGCCGGAATGGCAAAGGGAAGTCATGGCGGCGGAGAGGACCAGCGGACTCGCCATCATCCTTGGCTTCAGCGGCCAGAATATCGCCAACCGCAGGATTGGCGATTCCCGCCGCCAGAGCGATGGCCGCATCCAGTTCCCGATCAATTCCGAGAAACGCAGTCGCTCTTCCCGCCAAGGGCGCCCACAACCTCGAAGGGATCGAACTCTCATCACATAGCTACCGCAGCTTGCCGTCCCCGGATTGCGCGATGCCTGTCATGGCCTGCGACAGGTCCGCCCCTCGACACTCTCTAACATCCATGCGATTCTCCGTGCATGAGCGAGGACGACACGGACCTGCCCGTCGAAGCGGCACCTGAGAACAAGTCCTCCCTCCTCGCCAAGCTCCGCATTGCGGGCCTGGTCATCGCCGCCGCGCTCGTTCTCATCGTCGTCGCGCTCAACTGGGAACCGGTCACCATCGATCTCTTCGGCAAAAAAGTCGATCTCCCCCAATCGATGCTGGTCGTGCTGACCTTTCTCTTTGGCGTGGCGGTCGGCCTGCTCCTCGGGTTCATTCGCCCCTGGCGAAAGAAGAAAGACTGAGTATCTTGTTCGGTGGCCCGCTCACTTTCCCCGTCCAGTCCCAGTGAGCGAGGACTCCCTCTCTGGATTCGCATCCTGCTCGTCCTCGCCGTCGCACGCTGCTGATCAAGGCAGTTACTTCAAGGCCGAGGCGATCTCAGCCGCCAGGCGGGTGAAGAGGCGGCTCTCCGCCGCAGCCAGCGCTTCGAACCCGTCCCGCGAAAGTTGCTCGCGCACCGTCGTGCTCCGGGAAACAAGCAGCGCGCTTGAGGGCAGGGCATACACCCGCCAACTCGCTTCCAATATCGCCCCACCATCGGGCGTGCCGTGCAATTGCCGCACCTCGATCACCACTTGGTAGCGCAACTCGTCGTCGCGATCCCACGGGTAGGTGCGCACATTACCGGTGCGAAATTCCCGACCCAGGTTGGAAGCCATCACCGAAGCAATCGACTTCCGCAGATCCCCCGCCCAATGATGGTTATCGGCCACTTCCAGTCGCTGGCCACCGGTCTGGAAAATGAGGTTCGAGCGATCGAGGTACTCCGCCACGCTCACCGGTCCCACTCCAATTCCCATCCCTCCGCCCCGCGGAGCCGGCCCGGCCGGCGTGAGGAGGTAATACTGGTCCGCCTTACCTGCGCAGCCCGTCATCAAGACGGCGGCGAACAGGAGGAGGGCAGCGATGGACGAGCGGCGGATCATGGATGGATCACTGGGCCGGGATGGCACGCGGAATCACCTCGCGCTTCAAGCCCTTTCCAAAAACGAGCGAGTTCGGCTTCTCCTCAATCGTTTGCGCCACCCGCTCGATCGAGCGCGCCGCACCCCGCAATTCGTCCATCGTCCGCCGCAAATCGCCGTAAAGTGACGACTTGGGACCCACCCCCTCCAATGAGCCGCGCAGGGCCACCAGGGTCTCGCGCACTTCACCCGGCAGCTTGGAAAACTCGGGGTTCTCCAGGACCTTCCGAACCGCCCGCAACGAATCACGCACCTCCGCGATTGCGGTTTCGCTCCGCCCGAAGGCCTTCTCGGCCGCCTCCAAGGTCCTCGTGCTCTGCTCCACCGCGCCATCGATCTTGGCCAGGGATTCCTGCAGGGGCAATGCCTCCAACTTGTTCAGCACGGCAGCGATCTGCTCCTCGAGACGCGCCAGGCCCGTCTCCACGGTCGGCAGCACCGCGTAGTCGCCAATCTGCACAATTGGCGTGACCGGGATGTCATCGTAAAAATCGAGATCCACGTAGAGTTGGCCGGTCAGCAGGTTCGCCGGACGCAACGATCCACGGAGACCCTCGCCAATCGCGCGCGCCATCCCTTCGCCGCCTTCGTCCCGCATGGATGGGGAAAATTGCTTCTCGATCATGGCCTGGTTGAGCTGAACGAGGACCGGCACCCGGCGCGACTCCCCCTTGTCTCCGTAAAGAAATGAAATTCCTGCCACCCGGCCGACCTGCAGTCCTCGAAACTCCACCTTCGCGCCTTCCACCAGGCCGCGCACCGATTGATCAAAGAGCAGGAGAAACTCGCCGCCGCTGCGGAAGACTGATTCCGCCGCCCGCTCCTGCGTTCCGTAGAGGACGTAATTGGAATCATCCTGCGCCTTGGCGCCCGCCTCGATCCCCTCCGGAAGACCAAAGGCAATCCCACCCGCCAACAAGGTCTCAATTGATGGCAGCTTGAGCTTGAAGCCCTCTGCGCCGGCGGTCACCTCCACTCCGCTCTCATGCCAAAAGCGCACATTCTCGGTGACCAGGGAAGAGTACTCCTTGTAGATGAAGGCACGCAGTTCGACTTCCTTCGTTTTTGCATTGAATCGTCTCCGCTCGATGGTGCCCACCTCGTTGCCTTCGTAGAGGACGGGGGATCCCACCCCGGCCTGCCCGCGATCCGCAGCGAGCAGGTTCAGTCGCAAGCCGGGCACGCCGCTCGGTGTTACCGGCGGCTCCTCCAAGCCGACATAGCTTCGAACGGTGTCTTCGGAAGATCCCGGATCGAGCTCGATGTAGGCACCGCTGATGATCGTCCCCAAGCCGCTGATGCTCGTCCCGCTCACCCGTGGTCGTACCACCCAGAAGAGGGTATCCAACCGGGCCAAACCGGCGGCCTTGGGATCGAGCCGGATTTTCACGACCACCCCCTTGAGATCATCCGCCAACCGCACATCCTCCACCATCCCGACTTTCACCGAGCGACTGCGCACTTCCGTCTTGCCCGCCACGATTCCGTCCGCGGTGCCAAACTGCACCTCGATCAACGGCCCCTGTGATTGCAGGTGCCGGAAGACCAGCCAGCCCCCCAGCACGACCGCCACCAGCGGAATAATCCAGACCAGGCTGAGTCTCCGTGTCTCCCTGGTCTGCGGACTCGGCTCTTCTTGCGTTGCTTCTCGTTTCTTGTTCATTGTGCGTTCAGTACTCTTGGTTCGGCACCGCCAGCCGCGGCTTCTTCCTTCTCCTTCGCCCGATCCCAAATCAAGCGTGGATCAAACGAATTGGCGGCAAGCATGGTCATCACCACCACTGCTCCGAAACTCAGGGCGGCCGGGCCCGGGTGAATCGACATCAGGTTGCCGAGTTGCACGAGAGCCACCAGCACTGCGACCACGAACACGTCCACCATCGACCAGCGCCCCACAACTTCGGTCAACCAATACATTCTTGTCAACTTGCGGGGACTCATCTTGCTCCGTCCGCTCACGGCGAAACACAGCCAGGCCAGGGTCAGCATCTTCAGGATCGGAATCAGGATGCTGGCCACGAATATCGTGATCGCGATGGGATACGCGTGCATCGCCCAGAAGGTTGCCACTCCGCTCAGGATCGTGCTCGACTCACCACCGCCCACGCCCTCCACCCGCATGACCGGCATCAGGTTCGCCGGGATGTAGGCCAGCACGGAAGCGATCAGAAGAGCCATCGTCCGCTGCACGCCAAAGGGCTTGCGACTGTGAAGCGCCTCCCCGCAACGCGGGCACCGGTGCTCACTGGCTTCGCTCACCCGCAGGCAGACGTGGCAACTCGCCAGGCCCGCTGCTGCGGCGCTTCCCTTCCAGGCATTCATCGTGCGGAGGCCACCTCCAGGCGATCCCAAAGTTCGCGGCGATCGATGCCGACCATGGCACCGGCGAGACAGAACATCACCGCCCCGAGCGCCCAGAACGCCACCCCCAGGTGGACGTCCGCCAACTTCACGAGTTTCAAAAGACTCACCAGGACGCCCAGGAAAAACACTTCGACCATGGCCCACTGCTCGAGGCGTTGCACCAGCCGAATCACTCTTGCCGCACCCGGCCACCGCCGCCCCCACATGAGCGGAAGACAGACGTAAACCAATCCCCCGGCCAGAATCACAGGGGCCACCAGGGTAAAGGCCGCCACCGCGAGCCCCAGGACTTCGCTCCCCTTTTCCATCAGCGCGAACGCGGCACTTCCCAGGGTCATCTCCACCTTGGCCCCCTTGGTCTCGAGCCCGATGAATGGAAAGGTATGCGCCACCACCATGAGAATGAGCGCGGCCAGACCGAAGGCCACTGCCCGTTCGAGGGAAGCGGGACGATTGCGGTAGAGCACCGATCCGCAGGTATTGCAACGCGCCTCCCGTCCCTCCACCACGAGCGGAGCCTCGTGCAACGCGTCGCATAGATGACAAGCAGCGCGATGACGCATTTCGATGCGCGGCCAGGACTCTCGATGTCTCATCGCTTTGCCAGCACCATGGTCCCTCCCCCCTCACCCGTCAAACCGGTTTCGGGAATTACCCAGGCACGGAGTTAAAGAACCACCACTCATTTGGGTGCTTGGGTATTTCGGTGAATGAGTCTTTCCTCCCCCATGTCCTTCCGTCAGTCTGTCAGTCGTTGGTGTTTTGACGCTTACTCGCTAGAAGCGCTTTGTGAACAAGCCTTGAAGATCGGACTCAGCGGCATCGACCTCCTCCACCCCGACGAGGTCCCTACCATCCGATCCTTCGGTCTCACCTGCCCGGTGACCGCTGCTCCGGAACACGAGAGCGGATTGGGTTGCATCGAGCGCGCCTTCAACTGCCGTGAACATCACGACACGCTGGAAGAGATCTATTGCGCACTCATTCCCGCGGCGGCTGAATCCGGAACCCCGCAAGTCATCACCTTCTCAGGGAATCGTGATGGAATCTCGGACGAGGAGGGAATCGAGAATTGTGCCGCGGGACTCGAACGCATCCTCCCGCTTGCGGAAGAGCACGACGTCATCCTCGTCATGGAACTGCTCAATTCCAAGATCGATCACCCCGACTACCAGTGCGACCACACCGCGTGGGGCGCCGCGCTTTGCAGGAAGCTCGGCCATCCCCGCTTCAAACTCCTCTACGACATCTATCACATGCAGGTCATGGAGGGCGACGTGATCGCGACCATCCGGAACAACCTCGATCACATCGCCCACTTTCACACCGCCGGTGTGCCGGGACGACACGAACTCGATGATGCTCAGGAACTCAACTACCGCGCCATCGCGCGGGCGGTCGCGGAATCCGGCTTTGAGGGCTTCGTAGGCCACGAATTCGTCCCAACCGCCGAAGATCCATTCGCCTCGCTCGCCGACGCTGCCCGCCGATGGACGGTGTAAATTCAGCCTCCCGGAGAAAATCTCCGCTTTTTCTGAATGAAATATCAGCTACAAGCATCGAACCTGTAATCCTACCGATCCCATGATATCCCATCGTGTCTTCCTCGGCGCTTTCGCAGCGCTCTCACTTCCCCTGTCCGCCATTCCAAATCAGGTGGGGGGCTTCATTGCCCAAGTCGATAGCCCGCTCAACGACACCGACATGACCGACGTCCTGCTGGGCGCGGGAATCTGGGCTGGCAACGAGAACCTGCCTGGCATCTGGCGTGATGAAGCTCCCATCGCCACGGTGGCCAGTTCCTACCTTGCGGCCCGACCCAAGGTCCTCGGACTCCCTGCCATCATGGTGCAGGCCCGCCACCGCACTGGAAACCTCGACTCCCTTGCCATCACCTTCGCTGATGCCGGATCCTACTTCGGTTACCTCAACGAGAAACTTCCCCCCGGTCTGTCGGAGCGGAAGAAGCAAGAGGAACTCCGTCGTCGGGTGGCCGATCGCCGCCAGGCATTCTCCAAGTTTTTCTCCGAGACCGAAGCATCGCTGAAGGACACCCTCAAGGACCTCGCCGATGGACGCCCCAGGGAAAGCCAGATCGGCAAGACTCGCACCCTCCGGGCCGAGGTCACCGACTACCAGAAGGGTGACCTCCTGCTCCGTCTCATCGTCGGCGGCGACCGCCTCATTCGCGTCCTTGTCATCCCGAAGAAGAACGCCACCCGCCAGTGGCTCGACTCCGAGCGCGCCTCGCTCTCCGGGAGCGCTCTCGGCCGCGTCTACCAGGACCGCGTCACCAAATTCGAGAATGGCGACGTGCGTATCGACAACCTTCCCATCGTCCCCCAGGGCTACAAACCCTACTGCGGCCTCAATACCCTGACCATGGCCGCGCGCTATTTCGGCCTGCACATCGATGAAGACTGGCTCGCGGTGGCAGGCAAGTTCGAGAACACCGGATCTGCGAAGGGCTCACAGATTCCCCGCCTCTATCTCGCGGTGGCCAAGGAAGCCGGGCTCGACCTGCACAAATCCAATGACTTTGCCCTCACCGACGCCAGGAGCTCCCTCGACCGGGGACTCCCCGTGGTGGTGTGGCGCCGCTTCTCCCAGGAGCGCAACCAGCTGCACACCAAGCAGACCATGCAGGCCGCCCGCGACCCCAAGTTCGCACTTCCCTCCCCGGACACCGCCACGCGCGACTCCTGGCCCAATGACAAGGCCCCGCTCCATGCCTCCGTGATCGTCGGCTACAACGCCGATCGCAGCGAAGTGCTCTTCGTCGAGAGTTGGGCCGGCATGAAGATTCCCCGCCGCATGCGCGCGGAAGAGATGGCGGCCACCGCTTATCTGACCTTCTACTTCAAGCCTTAGGCGTGCCGGCGCCGCGGCCGGCGCCCGGGATCACGGCGAGGACCTACTTCGCCCCGCCCACCCCCACCTTCACGTCAAAGGGCACCATGATCTCTTCCAGGTCCGTCCACAAATCGACCTCCACGCTGATCTTGTCGACCTTGCGCTTGAGATTGTAGTCGCGAGTCACGGTCACCTTGTTGAAAAAACCGCCGCGCGATGATCCCGATCTACTTGCTTCGATCTGTTTCCCCTCACCGTCGAAGAAGCGCACCTTGGCGACTTCGGGGATGTCACGCTTGATCTTGAGGGTCAGCGCAAAGGGATCATCCCCCCAGCCCGGCTTGCCGGCCTCGGAGATTTCAAAGACCAGGTTCTCCGCCAATTCCACCTTCGATCCCTTCTTCGCTTCAACCACTTTGGACCGCTTGGCTTCCGTCTTGCTGGCCACTGCCAACTTGAGCACGCCCTTCACGAACAAGGTCTCGGCCTGCCGCGAAACGGGATCCTCTCCGCGCACTTCGATGAAGGCGGCCGAACCGTCCTTCGCGATACGGGGAAAGTGCGCCACGCTCCCCTTGATCTTCGTCCCCTGATCGTCAGTGATGGAGGTCAACTTGCTCTTGTCGGCATCAAACGAAACGATTTTCTTGTTCTCCGCCTCCACGTAGAGCGCCAGTGCCACCGGCTTCTGCGAATTCAATACCGCCTGGTGATCGAAGGCATCCTTGTCGCCTTGTTCCCAGATGAGGGTCACCCCCGCGGGACGAACGGTCACCTTCGCTTCCTGTCCCCGCGCACCTCCAAAAACCAACAACGCAAGAAAAAAAACAAGCCCCTTCACTTCCACAAGTTGAGGCGAAACTCAATCAAGATCAACACAATCACAGCGAAATTCGCGTTCTGGCGGAATCCCATTGCAGTGTGAATGAGGCTGGGCTAGTCTTCCTTCATCTACTGTGTGCGTCGCTACTTGGCTCGCGCCCGGACCGATGCGATAACAAAGGGGGCAGCCCCGCTGAGGCGATGTCATGCCTTTTCAGGACGGCATTGCTTTGGAGGAAGTCCCCGACCTATTGGGCTACGGGAACGTGGCTTGCGAGCCATTGACGGCACGGCGGATACACTGAAAACCCGCTCGTTCACTCGAGCGGGTTTTTCCTTGTCCCGATCTCACCGCGGCGCTCCCTCAATGAGGTTGCGGTGGTGCCGCCATCACTCGCTCTGGATGCGCCCTTCGGGATCATGAGCGTCCTTCGCGCGCAGAAACTCTTCGATCCTGGGATAGGCGCGCTCAATCTGTTCCCGCCGCGCCCACCGATGGTAGGTCAGGAAAAATGATCCGCGGCACGAGAGCGCCAGATCGATGAGGGCTCGAAAGGCATCCGCGGACACCCCGATCCCCTTCTCGCTTCGCGACCAGGCTCTTCAGCTTCTCATCCTCCGAAGCCAGCAGCACGCTGCGGGCGACGAGGGTCGCGGTGTCGCTGGCTGATTCGCTCCGCATGACTCCAATCTGGAGCCTTGGCAGCCGCCAGGAAAGATCCCTGACCGCAATTCGGAGAGGCCAATTCGCGGCAAGCTGCTCCTATCCAATGAAATCCACGTCCCAATCGATCTTCATCCACTGGATGCGCTCGCCTTCGAACACGAATTTTCCGCGGAAGCTCTCCCCTTCCATCATGCGCGGCAGCCAATGTTGGTCATCTTCCCACATGAGTTGGTAGGGAATCTTGAACTGGTGCGTCCACATCGGGATCGCCTCTTCGGTTTCCTGCGGAGTTCCCTCGTGGGCACTCGCGACGAAGACGTGCACGAAGATGTCCGGCAAGTCGGTCATCGCGAAGGAAAGCTCGCCCATCTTGCGGGGATTGAGCGGTGTGACGTGCAGTTCTTCCTGCGTCTCGCGAATCGCGGACTCCAGCGGGGTCTCCCCCGGATCGATCTTTCCACCAGGGCCGTTTATTTTCCCGGCTCCGATTCCACGCAGCTTCCTGATCAGCAGCACCTCGCTCCCGTCGCGGATGAACATCAGGGTGGCGCGGATCTCAGGGACCCAGCCGCTCCAGTCAATGGGCGAAGGATTGCGGCGTTCGTCTTCTTCGTTCATGAGTCCGATGCGTAGGCATCCATCCCGTCGCAGGTGCAAACCAGGTTGCGGTCGCCGTGGACATTGTCGATCCGCCCCACCATGGGCCAAAACTTGTGATCGCGCAGACGGGCCAGGGGGAAGGCCGCCTTCTCGCGGGAATAGGGCCGGTCCCACTTGTCCGCCGCGAGGACTTCGGCGGTGTGTGGTGCACGTCGCAACACGTTGTTCTCCAACTCGCTCTCGCCCGAAATCACATCCTGGATCTCTCCGTGAATCGCGATCATGGCCTCACAAAAGCGATCCAATTCTTCCTTCGACTCCGATTCGGTGGGCTCGATCATGAGGGTGCCCGCGACCGGCCAACTCATGGTCGGGGCGTGGAAGCCGTAATCGATCAGGCGCTTGGCGACATCCTCGACGGTCACCCCGCTCTCTTTCTGGAGGGGACGCAGATCGATGATGCATTCGTGCGCGACCCGTCCGTGAGTTCCGGTGTAAAGCACAGGAAAGTAGTTCTTCAGGCGATGGGCCATGTAGTTGGCATTGAGGAGCGCGATCCTGGTGGCCGCGGTGAGCCCCGGGGCTCCCATCATGCGGATATACATCCACGAAATCACGTTGATCGAGGCGCTCCCCCACGGCGCGGAACTCACTGCTCCACCGGTGTGGTCGAGGGCGGCATGGCCGGGCAGAAATTCCACGAGATGCTCCGCCACCCCGATCGGGCCCACCCCGGGACCACCACCCCCGTGCGGGATGCAAAAGGTCTTGTGAAGGTTGAGGTGGCAGACGTCTGCCCCGATCTGCCCGGGACTGGTCAACCCGACCTGCGCATTCATGTTGGCACCGTCCATGTAGATCTGCCCGCCGTGCCGATGCACGGTATCGCACACCTCCAGGATGCTCTCCTCAAAGACGCCGTGGGTGGATGGATAGGTCACCATCAGGGCGCCCAGTTCGCCGCTGTGCTTCTCGCACTTGGCCTGCAGGTCGCCCACATCGATATTTCCGTCATCGTCACACTTGATCGGCACCACGCGAAACCCCGCCATGACCGCCGAGGCCGGGTTGGTGCCGTGCGCGGAGTGCGGAATGAGACAAACGTCGCGCTGCGCTTCCCCGCGCCCATGGTGGTAGCGGCGAATCGCCAACAATCCGGCGTACTCACCCTGCGATCCTGCATTCGGTTGCAGCGAGACGGCGGCAAACTCCGTGATCTTCGCCAGCCAATCTGCAAGCGACTGCAACATGGTCCGGTAACCCACCGTCTGCGATTCAGGCGCGAAGGGATGAATCGCACCCACTTCCGGCCACGTCACCGGCATCATCTCGGACGCGGCATTGAGCTTCATGGTACAGGAGCCGAGCGAAATCATGGACTCATTCAAGGCGAGATCCCTGCCCTCCAGGCGGCGGAGGTATCGCATCATCTCGGTCTCGCTGTGGTAGAGACTGAAGACCGGGTTGGTGAGAAAGCCGCTCTTGCGCTCCAAGGCATCCGGGATCCCCTTCACCGCCTGGTCACTCGCGGTGAGCGAAAGGCAGGCGAGCAACGCGGTGACGTCCTCGTCCGTCGCAGTCTCATCCAAAGCAATTCCAACACTTCCATCGTCCAGCGTGCGGAGGTTGTAGCCCTGCTCTTGAGCGGCCTTCACAAACGCTTCGGCCCTCTCTCCCAGCCTCAGGGTGATGGTGTCGAAGAAGCTCTCCCCTTCCAAGTCCACCCCACCCGTCCGCAGGCCCTCGACCAATCTTCCCGCCAGATCGTGAATGCGGGTGGCGATGTTGCGCAACCCTTTCGGCCCGTGGTAAACCGCGTACATCGCCGCAATCACGGCGAGGAGGACCTGGGCGGTGCAGATGTTGGAAGTCGCCTTGTCGCGCCGGATGTGCTGCTCGCGAGTCTGCAGGGCGAGGCGGTAGGCCGGCTTGCCGGAGCTGTCCACCGAGACCCCCACCAGGCGGCCCGGAAGCCGGCGTTTGAGGGCATCGCGACAGGCGATGTAGCCCGCGTGGGGGCCGCCAAAGCCGAGGGGCACCCCAAAGCGCTGGGTCGATCCCACGCAGAGATCCGCTCCGAAGGCCCCGGGTTCCTTGAGGATGGTCAGCGCCAGGGGATCCGCCGCCACCACCAGCAGGCCGCCCGCCTCGTGCACCATCTTCGCAAAGTCGGTGTAATCGTGAATCGAGCCGAGGGTGTCCGGATACTGCACGAGGGCACCCACCAATTCTCCCGGCGCGGCCTCGAGCGTCCGCCAGTCGCCGACGGAGAGTTCTACCCCGACTGCCTCGGCCCGCGTGCGCAACACCTCCAGGGTCTGGGGATGACAATTCTCATCTGCGAAAAACTTCTGCGCCTTGGGCTTGGAAGCCACCGCCATGGTCATCGCTTCCGCCGCCGCCGTTCCTTCGTCCAACAACGACGCATTGGCGACCTCCATTCCGGTCAAGTCGACCACCAGGGTCTGGAAATTGATCAACGCTTCAAGACGACCTTGCGAAATCTCGGCCTGGTAAGGGGTGTAGGCCGTGTACCATCCGGGATTCTCCAAGATGTTGCGGAGGATCACGGGAGGCGTGATCGTCCCGTGATACCCCTGGCCGATAAACGACTTCGCCACGCGGTTGTGCGACATGATCTCGCGCAACTCTTCAAGTGCCGCAGTCTCCGACAAGGGATCCGGAAGGGTGAGCGACTTCTCGAGGCGGATCGATTCCGGTACCGCCTCATCGATCAAGGCCTCAAGGGTGTCGCAACCGAGCTCCCGCAGCATCTCCGCGCAACTCTCCTGCGACGGCCCGATGTGCCGTTGCGGGAATCCTGGGGGGATCGACATGGAGGGCCTCGACGTGGAGGATGGCGCACTGGGGGGTGCGGCGGAAATTTCCATGGCTTCAGTGGATCAGATCTTCGTAGCCACCGGCATCGAGAAGGTCTTCCAGATCCGACTTCTCTTCAAAGCGCACCTTGAAGATCCATCCGTCCTCGTAAGGACTGCTGTTGATGATCGAGGGGTCACCTTCCAATTCGGTGTTGATCTCAACTACTTCACCGTTGATGGGCGCGTAAATATCGCTGGCGGCTTTGACCGATTCGACGACCGCAATGGAGTCCCCTAGTCCAACCGCCAAACCGACCGAGGGCAACTCGACAAAGACCACGTCGCTCAGTTCTTCCTGCGCATGATCAGTGATACCGACGGTGGCGATCGTGCCTTCGATTTTCACCCACTCGTGATCGGACGTATAGCGAAGATTCTTGGGAACATTCATTGGCTCGTGCGGGGATTCCTAGCGCGTTAACCCTTCTTGTAAAAAGGCTTTTTCACAACTTCGGCAGGAATTGTGCGCCCCCGCACCTCGATTCCCAACTCAGTTCCGACCGTGGCGACGGCCTTGGGAAGGTAGGCCAATCCGATTCCCACCCCGAGACAGGGTGAGAGAGTCCCACTCGTGAGCCTTCCAATCTCATTTCCTTCGCCGTCCCGCACTGCGGCGCCCGGGCGGATGGGGGGCCCGTTCTCGACACAGCGGATCGCGGCCAGGCGCTCCGTCAATCCCTCGGAATTCTGGGCCGCGAGAACCTCCCGCCCGACGAAATCTCCCTTTTCCAGGTCCACGAAGAAGCCCAGCCCGGCCGCCAGCGGCGTGCGCTCGGGACTGAGGTCCGATCCGTTCAGGGGGTAGCACATCTCGAGGCGCAGGGTGTCGCGAGCCCCGAGCCCACAAGGCGCAGCCCCATCGTCGAGAGCGCTGCGAAACCAGTGCGCGCCGCCTCCCGAGGCGCAGAAAAATTCGAACCCGTCCTCTCCGGTGTAGCCTGTCCGGCAAACCAGGATGCGCTGCCCCTCGATCTCGAAATCATCCAATCCGTTGTGCGGGGGCAGCGTCCGCCCACCCATCATCCGCGAGTAAACATCCGTCGAACGGGGGCCCTGCACCGCCATGGCGGCCACCTCCTCGCTGCGATCCCGCAGATCCACCTCGCCCTCGCGACGAGCCTTCAACCAGGCGAAATCCTCCTGGACCTTGGCCGCATTCACCACCAGAAAAAACGAGTCCTCGCGTATTCGGTAGAGAATGAGGTCGTCAATCACCCCGCCCTCTTCGTTCAGGAGAAAGGTGTACTGCCCCTCGCCCTCCCCCAAGTTGTCCACATTGTTTGTGAGTAACGAGTTGAGCCACCCCGCGGAATCGCGTCCCTCGACGAAAAACTGGCCCATGTGAGAAATATCAAAAGCGCCAGCGCCCTCCCTCACGGTCTTGTGCTCCTCGAGGATGGAGCCGTAGCGAATGGGCATGTCCCAGCCCGCGAACCCCACCATTTTCGCACTCAACTCCAGATGAACCTCACGCAAGGGGGTTTCCTTCAGCTCTCCGCTCACGAAGGGATGCTGTGAGGCGGGATGGAGCTTGTCAATGAGTGCGTCCGGCCCTTTCTTCCCCCGTGGGCTTGTCAAACTCCCTCGAGCCGAAATTCAGTTGGCTGGCCTTTCCCGGCCTCATCCGGGGCGTCACCATTATTCACGTCATGATGTTCGTGGTGCTGGCCTTTCAGCCGGCCGCGATCGCGGAGTTCGTCTTCGATCCGGAAAAGATTCTTTCCGGCGAAGCTTGGCGGGTGGGCTCCTTCCTCCTCCTGCCGCCCCTGAGGGGAATTGGAACCTTCACGGTCATCTTCATGTTCATCGGCGCGATGATCGCCTTCATGATCAACGACGCCCTCGAGCGCACGTGGGGTGTGTTTCGCACCAGCCTCTATTGCTATGGAGTCATGTTCTGCCAGATCATTGCGCTCACCCTGCTCAGCATCCTGGACATGAACGTCAATGCTATCCTGAGTTTCAGCGCGAAAGGGGGCGCCTACTTTTACGGATCCATTTTCCTCGCCTTCGCGACCAGCCATCCGCGACATGAATTCCGCATCATGTTTATCATCCCGGTGCAAGTCTGGGTCCTCGGCGCAGTGATGGGGGTGATCATCGTGCTGGATAGTTTCAGGGGCGTCTTTAACGCGCTGTTTCTCTACCTCACCTTCCTCCCCTACATCGTGTGGGCGCTGCCGAGGTTCATTCGCTGGTATCGTACTCGCAGCCAAACCGCGGCGCGCCAGGCGGACTACCGCGCCCACTCGTTGCCCGCCGGCGATTCCTTTCACGCCTGCGAGCAGTGCGGCGCCACCGACACCACTCACCCGGATCGCGACTTCCGCATCGCGGAAGACGATCGTGAGCTCTGCGACGTTTGCCTCGAGGGCAATCCCGTCGACCGCAATCCAGCCGAAGGGACCACCTGATCGATGCCTGACCTCAGCCAACTTCCCTCGGTCGAAAGGCTCGCAGTCGCCCTGGCGGGAG
>JAYGGC010000216.1:0-9539 GCA_046581525.1 Roseibacillus sp.
GGCGCGCGCAAAGGCCTTTGGCAAGAGCACAAGCTCGGGGCGCAGCTTGCGAATGTCCGCATCGCCGTTTCCATAGACCCCGGTCTGATGCGGCGAGAGGCCGGAGAAGACCGCGGTGCGGGACGGCTTGCACAGCGGGGCTGCGCAGTGCGCCTCGGTGAAGAGCACTCCACGCTTCGCGAGACGATCGAGATTCGGGGTGACGGCCTGGGGATGGCCCTCGAGACAGCCCAGCCAATCGTTGAGATCGTCAATGGAGATGAAGAGGACGTTGGAACGCTGCGCGCCAGCTGCCAGGAGCGGGAAGCAAGTAGCGAGAACGAGGAAAAGCCGAAGAAATGGGTTCAAGATCACGACACGAGAAAGATGCACCGCCAGAGACACGTTTTGCCAGTCCCTTGTCACACAAATTGTTCTCCATGAAGCTCCCGCCTCTCGCCCTCCTCTCCCTCCTCACGGCCTGCTCCCCGCTCCTCGCGGCGCCGCCGAACATCGTCGTCTTTCTCGTCGACGACATGGGCTGGGGCGACCTCGCTTGCTATGGCAACAAGATCATCAAGTCGCCTAACCTCGACAAGTTTGCCTCCGAAGGCGTGCGCTTCACACAATGTTACAGCGCGTGCGGAGTGTGTTCGCCGTCCCGTTCCTCGATCCTCACCGGTCGCACGCCCTACCGCAATGGGGTGTGGCGCTGGATTCCCGGCGGACACCAGACCCACTTGCGCGAAAGCGAAATCACGCTCCCGGAGTTGCTCAAGGAGAAGGGCTACGATACCTGCCATGTCGGCAAGTGGCATCTCAACGGACATTTCAACAGTGACAAGCAGCCGCAGCCGGATGACCACGGCTACAATCACTGGATGGCGACCCAGAACAACGCCTCCCCCAATCACAAGAACCCGACCAACTTCGTCCTCAACGGAAAGCCCATGGGCCGACTGGAAGGATTCTCCGCGCCCCTCGTGGCGCAGGAAGGCCTGCGCTGGCTCGCGGAGTTACGCGACAGAAAGAAGCCCTTCCTCCTTTCGGTCTGGACCCACGAACCGCATCTCCCCATCGAATCGGCGGAGGAGTTCATGAAGCCCTACGCCCACATTGACGATGAGGGCATCCGGCAGCATCACGGCAACATCACGCAACTCGATCACGCCTTCGGGTTGCTCATGAAGGGCCTCGACGAACTTGGCCTGCGCGAAAACACGATCGTCTTCTTCACTTCCGACAACGGGCCGGAGGGCAACGGGCTCAAAGGCCGGACGCGAGGATCGACGGGAGGCCTGCGCGGGCGCAAGCGCGACGATCACGAGGGCGGCATCCGCGTCGCTGGACTGGTGCGGTGGCCGGGGCATATCAAGCCGGGAACCGTCAGCGACACGCCGGTGATCGGCTCCGACATCTTCTCGACTGCCCTCGATATCGTGGGCATTCCGCTCCCGGCCGACCGCACCATCGACGGCGTCAGCATGATTCCCGCTTTCGAGGGCAAGGAGCTCGAGCGGCCAGTCCCGCTCTTCTGGCGCACCCATATCGCGCCGGCGGCCAGCCACGCTGCGATGCGCATCGGCGATTGGAAACTGGTGGCGGACCGGAACTTCGAGAAGTTCCAACTCTACGAAATCCAGAAGGACTGGCAGGAGAAAAACAATCTCGCGAGAGAGAAGCCCGAGAAACTCGAGGAGATGAAGAAGACCTTCTTCGAAGTCTTGGAAGGCATCGAGAAGGAAGGCCCGAGCGAGTGGTGGAAGAGCGAGGCACCCCGCAACCCGAAGCCGCGCAAGCCCAAGAAGGGCGCCAAGCTGGGCGCAGGAAAAGACGAGACCGGAGAGTGGCCCGTGGTGAAGGGTGCCACCGTATCGAGGGACGAACGACGCTATCTGTTGGATGCTCCCGGAGCAGACGGCTTTGCAGTGCGCAAACTGGATCCGCCGGTGACCGGGCGGGTCGCCTTCAAGGTCGACTACCAGAGCGCGATCAGTGGAACCACCCGCAACGCCTTTCTCTGCTTCGGCGACAAGCCCGAGAACGATTCCCTGATCAAGGCGGGAAGCGCGATCGGGCTGCACCGTCACGGGTTCTTCCAGGGATCCTGGGGAAACGTGGATAGCAACCTCGGCGTCAAGAGTGCGCTCAGCCCCGACGCCAGGATCACGGCAACCATTGTGGTCGATCTTGAGAAGCGGATCGCGGTCCTCGAAATCGGCGACCAGCGGGTTGAGCACAAGCTGCCCGACCAACTCAAGACCATCTCCTACTATGGGATCTACGCCAAGAGCACAAAATCCACGTTCTCGGAAATTGTGGTCACCCGCCAGCATTGACATCCCCGCACTCCTCCCCTCTCTCCAACGCACACATTATGAAAGCCACCGTTATCCTCGGTCTCGCGGCCTTCCCCCTCGCCACCGTCCACGCCGCCGACTGGCCCCAGTTCCAGGGTCCGGATCGCACGGGCGTGTCGCAGGAAACCGGACTCATCCGCAGCTTCGGCAAGGAGGGCCCCAGGATTCTCTGGGATGTAAAACTCGAGAAGGGGTTTGGCGGATGCGCAGTGGTTGGTGACGAGGTGTTTCTTGTCGATCGAGTCATGAAGGAGAAGGACATGCTCCTCTGTCTCGACTTCAAAACCGGCCAAGAGAAGTGGCGCTACGAGAACCCCTCCGAGGGCGAACCCTCTCACCCGGGATCACGCAGCGTGCCGACCGTGGATGAGGATGCCGTCTACTTCGTCGGTTCCTATGGAAGCGTGCACTGCATCGACCGCAAGACGCACAAGGCGCGCTGGTCCGTCAAGATGTCGGACCGCTATGCGGATGCCAGGACCCCCAACTGGGGCTACGCCCAGCCCGCCCTGGTGGTTGGAGACATAGTGTTCGTGACTCCCTTCGGCAGCGAAACCGGCGCGGCGGGGTGGAACAAGAAGACCGGCGAGGAGATCTGGAAGAGCGGATCGATCGGCGATTCGCATGCCTCCCCCACCGTGCTCACCCTCGGATCCGAGCAACACATCGTGCTGGTATCGAAAAGCGGCAAGGACGGCTACGTCACGAGCTATCGCCCCGTGGACGGAAAGATTCTTTGGCAGAGCAATGACTACTTCAACCGCATCCCGATCCCGATCGTGACCAAGGTGAGCGATGACAAGGTCTTCGTCACCGGTGGCTACGACTCCGGCTCGAAGATGCTCTCGATTGCGAAGTCGGGAGACCGCTACCAGGTCGACGAACTGTGGGCCATCAAGAAGGGCACGCAGATCCACCCGCCATTCGTCATTGACGGGCACCTCTACTTCCTCGCCAACGAGAACTCGAATCACAAGGTGACCGCCAAGCGCAAGACGGGAGGCCTGAGCTGCTGGGATCTCGACGGCAAGGAACTCTGGCGCACCGGCAACGAACCCTTCATGGGCCGCGGCGGGAGCATCCATGCAGACGGCATGCTCATCATCCAGGACGGCGAGAAGGGCGTGCTCCGTCTCGTCGAACCGAATCCCAAGGGCTTCAAGCTCCTGGCCGAAGCGAACGTCTTCGACTCTGATCTCGACAACAAGAAGGACCTCAAGTTCTGGAGCCCGCCTGCCCTCAGCGAGGGCCGTCTGCTCATGCGCGGACAGGATCGACTGATCTGCGTGGACTTGCGCAAGTAACTTCGCTAAGACCGCTGAGTTCCATGAAACAACTCGCCACCACCCTGCTCCTCGCCGCCTGCTTCTCGCACCCGGTGAGCGCCAAGCAACCCAACATCGTCTTCATTTTCAGCGACGATCACGCCCCGCACGCGATTGGGGCCTACGACGGCTGGCTCAAGTCCGTGAACCCGACGCCCAACATTGATAAGCTGGCATCGCAGGGGATGCTCTTCCGCAACAGCTTTTGCACGAACTCGATCTGTGGTCCCAGCCGGGCAGTGATCATCACGGGCAAGCACAGCCACAAGAATGGCTTCATGAATAACGGGAACAACTTCGATGGTTCCCAGCAGACCTTCCCCAAGCTTCTCCAGAAGGCCGGCTACCAGACGGCCATGTTCGGCAAGTGGCACCTCAAGTCGCAGCCCCAGGGCTTCGACAAGTGGATGGTGCTCCCGGGCCAGGGACTTTACTACAATCCCGATCTTCTGACCGAGGATGGCAAGACCCAGATCGAGGGACACTGCACCGACATCGTCACCAACCTCGCGGTGGACTGGCTCAAGAAGGGGCGCAACCAGGACAAGCCCTTCCTCCTCATGTGCCAACACAAGGCTCCGCACCGCAACTGGATGCCGGCCTTGCGTCACCTGCACCTCTGGGCCGATGAAGACCTTCCCGAACCAAAGACCCTCTTTGATGACTGGAAGGACAACGCCAGCCCGGCGCGCTGGCAGGAACTGGAGATCGATGGCCACATGGATCTTCACTTCGATCTCTTCTACAACCTCACTCCGCAATACGCGGGACAGGAACGCCGGGGCAAGTTTGACCAATCAGCCTGGCGCAACATGTCGCGCATGACGCCCACCCAACTCACCGCCTGGCGCGCGCACTACGCACCGCGCGACGCTGCCCTGAAAAAAGCCAACCTCAAGGGCAAGGACCTCGTGCGCTGGAAGTACCAACGTTACGTCAAGAACTACCTCCGTAGCGTGCGCGGAGTCGATGAAAGCGTGGGAACCTTGGTCCGGACCATCGAAGAGATGGGACTGAGCGACAACACGATCGTCGTTTACTCCTCCGACCAGGGATTCTACATCGGCGACCACGGGTGGTTCGACAAGCGCTGGATGTACGAGGAGTCGCTCCGCATGCCGCTCATCATCAAGTGGCCGGGAGTCACCAAGCCGGGGTCCATCGACGAGCATCTCGTGCAGAATCTCGACTACGCCGAAACCTTTCTCCAAGCGGCCGGGGTGGAGGTCCCGAAGGACATGCAGGGAAGCTCCCTCCTTCCCCTGCTCAAGGGCGAGCAGCCGAAAGAGTGGCGCGACAGTATCTACTATCACTACTACGAGTATCCCAGTGTGCACCAGGTGCCCCGGCACAACGGGGTGCGCACCGAGCGCTACAAGCTCATGCACTTCTATGAGTTCGATGAGTGGGAGTTTTACGATCTCCAGGAAGACCCGGATGAACTGAGCAATCTCTACCAAAGCGAAAAACACGCGGCACAAATCTCAGAAATGAAGAATCGGTTGGAGGGCCTGCGGAAGCACTACGAGGACGAGACGGTGGGCTCCCTCAAACCCGCGGTATGGCGCAAGAAGCACCGCACCAAGCAGTTCCGGGTGCCCAACGATTTGTAGGCCCGCCCACGCAGTAAAAATTTCAGTGATTATTCTGGATGCTCGCCCGTCAAATTGAGGGTTGGGAGAAAGCGGACTGCGCGGCCCACCCTTGACCTTGATCGTTCAGAAGAGTATACAATCCGTGCTCCAAAATGAATCTCCTTCCCCTCCTTGCTTCGGCTGCCCTCGGTGCAGCGCTCGTCTCCTGCGGTCCCATTCCGCTTGTGAATAACAATTTCGGTGCTGGATCCAATTATCTCGCCGGCATTGGGGTCACCTCTTCCATCCCCGTTTCTGTAAATCCGGCGGAAGCCTCCAGCTTTTGGGACGGCGACACCGTGGCCGGAGCGCCCTCCATCCGCATCAACCGCGCGGAGCAAAAGGCCTACTTTTACAAGAACGGAGAGCTGGTAGGGGTCGCCCCAATCTCCTCGGGCAATGCGGCCCACACTACCCCGGCCGGATCCTACGTGGTGACCGAGAAGGACGACGATCACGCCTCCTCAACCTATGGCAGCATCGTCGACATCGCAACGGGCGCGACCATCAACGCCGACGCAGACTCGCGAAAAGACAAGCCGGCCGCGGGACAGAAATTCGTAGGCGCGCCCATGCCCCACTTCCTGCGCTTCAACTACGGGATCGGGATGCACGCCGGATACTTGCCCGGCTACGCCGCCTCCCACGGCTGCGTGCGCATGCCCAAGTCCATGGCGCAGAAATTCTTCGAGCACGCCGAGATCGGCACCCCCGTGATCGTGAAGTAGTTGGCAGTGCGCAGATTCAAGGGAGAGCGTCACCTCGCGACTTGAAATTTGCAGCCTCCAGCTTGAAACTCCCCTCATGCCAAGCTCACTCGTCATGACGGTGATCGGCCCGGACCGTCCGGGACTGGTGGAAGAGCTCTCCAAGACCATCGCGAGTCACGAGGGAAGCTGGCTCGAATCACGGATGGCTCACCTCGCCGGTCACTTTGCGGGCCTGTTGCGGGTCGAATGTCCCGATGAAAAGAGCGCTGAACTTGTGAGCGCGCTGCAGAGTCTCGAAGGCCTCAGCGTGCAAGTGGCCGAGGAACTGGAACGACCGGCTGGGAAGAAGAAGGTCCTAAGTTTCGATGTGGTGGGCAACGACCGACCTGGGATCATTCAAGAGCTCTCCTCCGCGATCGCCCGGGCAGGCGGAAACGTCGAAGAGCTCATCAGCAATTTGGAGTCTGCTCCCCACGCCGGCCACCCCGTGTTTCGCGCGACGGGCTCCGTCGCGGTGGCCGCGGATTTTGATGAGACCACCCTCCTCAACGCCCTCGAGGCCTTGGGACCCGACCTGGCAGTGAGCCTGGAGTCGTAGACCGGACCTCTCGCTCTCAGAAGGGACAAGTCCTCTCACAATCAAAGAGTTGCGACTTCTCATGAATTTTCCTTAGGCAATCCATACGGATTCCCTACAATGACCCTAGACAATTACTACGGGCGAGTTTAATGCCTCGATCCTAGGCGAACGTTGTCTCGATCGGGCGCCCCGTCACCCTCCTTTCGACCGTCATGAGTTTTCTTCCCGGCGACTTCGCTCATCCTTACCAGATCGATCCCCGCTTCGAGACCAGCGCAGCCTACTTCTCGATGGAGTGTGCGATTGATCAAGGCCTCAAGATCTACTCCGGCGGGCTCGGCTTCCTCGCCGGTTCGCACATGCGCAGCGCCTATGAGCTCAAGCAGAACATGGTCGGGATCGGCATGCTGTGGACCTACGGCTACTACCACCAGATCCGCGGTGAGGATCGCGAGATGGCGGTGCAGCGCCGCAAGAACCTCTATCACTTCCTGGAAGATCCCGGCATTGAGTTTGAGGTGGTGGTGCACGGGCATCCGGTGTGGGTCAAAGCCCACTACCTCCCCGCGGAGACCTTTGGCACTGCCCCCATGTTCCTGCTCTCCACCGACATCGACAGGAACGACCCGATGTCGCGCTCAATCTCGCTGCGACTCTACGACTCCGACCCGCTCACCCGCATCGCTCAGTACATCATCCTGGGTGCCGGGGGAGCAAAGCTCCTGCACGAAATTGGCGCGGAGCCCCAAGTGTATCACTTCAACGAAGCGCACGCGCTCTCGGCAGCGTTCTGGCTTCGTGGGCAGCGCGGCCTCTCCGAAGAGGAAGTCCGCAAACGCCTGGTGTTCACCACTCACACTCCGGAAGCAGCCGGAAACGAAACGCACGAGCTCGAACTGTTGCATCGCTTCAGCTTCTTCAGCGGTCTCTCCCTGGATGAGATTTACAAGTTCACCGGGATCAAGGGCGAAACCTTCACCCACACCCTGGGCGCCTTGCGGACCTGCCGTCTCGCCAACGGGGTGTCGAAGCTCCACGGCGAGGTCTCCCGCAAGATGTGGGGTGAACACCCTGACATTTGTCCCATCACGCACATCACGAACGCGCAGAACAAGAAGTTCTGGGTGGACGCCGACCTGGAAGCTGCCCGCGTGAAGGCTGACCCTCACCAACTGCAGCACCGCAAGCGCACCCTCAAGGAGCGCCTCTTCCGCGTGGTGGCCGACCAAACCGGGCGCCTCTTTGATCCGGGGGTGTTGACCATAGTCTGGGCCCGCCGCTTTGCCGCCTACAAGCGCGCCGATCTCATCACGCGCGACCTCGAACGTTTCAAGGCGTTGCTGAGCAACTCCGAGCAGCCGGTCCAGGTCATCTGGGCGGGCAAGCCCTACCCGAAGGACCAGGGCGCGATCGACCTCTTCAACCATCTCGTCCACCTCACCCAGGACCACGCCAATGCCGCAGTCCTGGTCGGTTACGAACTCGCTCTCTCCAAGCTCCTCAAGGACGGCGCGGACGTCTGGCTGAACACCCCGATCGTCCCCCGCGAAGCCTCGGGCACCAGCGGGATGGCTGCCGCCATGAACGGCGCGGTCAACCTCTCGACCTACGACGGTTGGATCTGCGAGTTCGCGCGGGATGGCGAGAACAGCTTTGTCATTCCAGGCCCCGAGGCCCATGCCTCCCCTCAAGAGCGCGATCGCCACGACCTCCTCGCCACCTACCATATCCTGGAGAACAAGATCCTGCCCATGTACTACGAGCGCTCGCAGGAGTGGTGGAAGCTTGTTCTCAATTCCATGGATGACGTCGTTCCTTTCTTCGGCTCCGACCGCATGGCGACAGAATACTACGAGAATCTCTACGACGCCCCCTACTACGAGGACAAGGGGTCGGAATGGCCGGCCAAGGCGGAAAAAGCCGCCGGAAGGGCCTGAGGGTGAGCCCCGGCGAAATTGCGTCGGATGTCCGATACGGATGGGTAGGCGACCGTGGGAGGGTAGCGTGGGAGTCTCATGGTCTCCGGCGAAAATTCGACCGGCCAGTTTCCAACTACATTTCAGAGCCCGAATTCAGGATCCCATCGCCAATTTGAAATTTGGGAAGTGGAGATTTCGCGGGGCTGCCAAGGGCCAGCCTTGGCGTGGAGCGACGAAGGACGAGGACGAGCCCAAGCTGGCGCCATTCCTGCCAGCCGGTTCAATCAGCCTTGAGCGTGAAGCTGAAAACCGATCCTTCGCCCGGAACAGATTCGACGCGAATTTTCCCGCCGTGCCGTTCGACGATCTTGCGTACGACCGCGAGCCCGATTCCGGTCCCATTGTACCTTTCGCGGGTGTGGAGCCGCTGAAAGACCTCGAATACCTTCTCCAGGTGCGACTTCTCCATCCCGATTCCGTTGTCGCTTACAAAGAATCGCCACCCGTTGTCTGCACGGGTAGCTGAAACCGTGATCCTGGGCTCCGTCTCACAAAACTTGATCGCGTTCCCAATCAGGTTTTGGAAGACCTGCGCCAGCTGCCCCTTGTCACCCCAGACCACCGGAAGGGTCTCAGTCGTCACCTCCGCTCCGGTCTCCTCGATGACAAGGGCAAGACTCTTCAGGGCGCGTGAGAGCGCGGCGCCTGAATCGATCGGAGCAAGTTTCTTGCCCCGCGTCCCGATTCTCGAGAATGCCAGCAGATCGTTGATGAGTTGACGCATGCGCTTGGCCCCGTCCACCGCGAAGCCGATGAAGCGTTTCCCCTCGCCGTCGAGGAGATCGCCGTAGTGGCGTTCGAGCAATTGAACATAGTTCGACACCGCGCGCAGAGTTTCCACCAGCGAGTGGTAAAAGGCCTGCGATTCGCGGAAGGCCTGCAGGCGCTGCTCGGACTCCGCCAGCTTCAATCCCATCCGGTTCCGGTTCCGCGCAATGGCGTGATGCAGGGATCGCATCAAGATGTCGGAAT
>JAYGGC010000273.1:0-2161 GCA_046581525.1 Roseibacillus sp.
CAAATCACCGATCGCGGAGAACCCACCCGCACTGAAGGCAGGCTCCGCATCCAGGCCATTGCTGGAGAAGTGCCAACTGGGCCCGTCGCCCTTGGCGAGGATGGTCTGGTTGGCGACGCCGATGAAGGGGGAACTCAACCAAAGGGAGAACGACATGCTGGCGCCCGTGAAGTCGAAGGTGCTCTCGAGGCCACCCGTGATCTCCACATACTGATCAAAGGCGCCGGCCGCGAAATTGTTGAGATCGAGGCCCTGACCGAATTTCCCGGGGCTGAAGAGCAGGTCGGGATCGCCGGTGCCGGGAAAGTGGGTGCCGTGCGCTCCGGTGGCAGTGGCATCGAGGAGATCATCATCGAAGGCCCAGTAGGAAACCAGGCCATTTTCGAGGCTGGCAGTGGCGGACGGAAGCGCCATTGCGATGGTGGCAGCGGCGATGGTCAGTGGTCGGCTAAAAGTGGGTTTTCTCATGGGCTCAGGGCAGATCGAATTGCGAGAGGATTGAGCGGATTCAGTTGGTGGTCCAAATTTGGTAGAGAGCGTGCCCAAGGGGCGGGGAAGGATCCTGGAAGGTGTGCGTGTCGCCACCGGTGAAGGGCGTCCCGATTACCGTGAAGGCCTGACCATCGGTCGCCCGCCTGAGCACATAGCTCCGGGCGGCATTCAGGCCTTCCACTGCGACTTCGAAAGTCGGCCCCGAGTATTGAGCCGAGGTAATCTGGACAGACTCCTCGAGGGGGGTGGGGACGAAGCCGAAGAGTTCGAGTTCGTTGATCTGGTGGTTGGGGCCGGAGACAACCGCCTGGACGTCATACTTGAAGAGCTTGTAGGGGTCGGTTGGCTTGGGAAGCTGGAAGCGCAACACTTCGAGTCGACTTGGCCAGAGACTGACCCCGGGACCGGGATGGAATCCGGGATCCGGATAGAGCACGTCCCAGACCAGCCCGTCGTTCGACCCCTGGATGGACCAGAGGATGGGATCCCGGGTCGGGACGTCGTTTCCAGAGGTGAGTGTGAAGTGGGTCAGGGAATAGGCTTCTGAAAACTCGACCACGAGATTCTGGGGCGGACCGCCGCAACACCATTTGGCCTGGCCCGGGCCGACCGTGTTGTCGAAGATATCGTAGGCGCCTTCGCTTCCACCGAAGTTGCCGAAGTAGTTCTCCCCGCTAGCGGAGATTCTGACCCAGTTCCAGTTCAACGTGCTCCAATCGCCGGGGACGTTGCCCTGAATTCCATTATCCTCTGGGTCGGTCAGGTCGCCGCCGAGGAGCGCTCCGGTTCCGGTGCCGAGCGAATCGATCTGGGTGACTTGCGGGAAATCGTTTTGGTCGTTCGGGTCGGAGCCGAAGCCAACCTCCTGCCAATCACTCCAGAAGTCGCCGTCCGAGTCGGCCGCGAGTGGATTGGTAGGATCTCCCGGGGGATCGCTGGCTGGATTGAAGGGATCGCGCAGGCTGCCGTTGAGGACGGGGTTCTGGGATCCGCTGATTTCCTCGCCATCGCTCAGGCCGTCCCCGTCCGAGTCGGAGCCGAGCGGGTTGGTCCCGGCGGCCGCTTCGGCATCGTCATCGAGCCCGTCGCCATCGGTATCGGGATTGTTGGGGTGACTTCCGCTGTCGTGTTCCTCGAGGTTGGTGAGCCCGTCGCCATCGAGATCGAGGGCGGAGTCATCGAGGGCGGGGTTGAGTCCGTGGGCGGTTTCGTAGGCATCGCTCATGCCGTCGCTGTCCCCGTCGGTCCCGACAATGAGATTGGCGATGGGGACGCCCAGACCGGCGTTCCAGATCTGGCGGAGTTCCCCGGTGGTGAGGGCGCGGTTCCAGACCGCGACATCGTCCACCAGTCCGTTCCAGTTCATGTCGAAGAGCTCCGGGTTGCCTCCGATTTCCATGGGCAGACCGTTGCTGCCGAGATCGGGCGGACCACCAACTGCCACCAGCAGGCCGTCGAGGTAGAGCCGGGTCGCCACCCCTGCTTCCGAGATTGCCACCACGTGGCGCCAGAAGGGGCCCGCGATCGATCCTCCTCCCGAGATGGGAGCCGAGCCGCCATGGTAGATGAGCTCGCTGCTGCCGGCATTGAGGGTGAGGCGCCAGTTGTTGTCCCCTCCCTTGCCCACGATGTTGGGTTCCGCATTCGGGATGATACTGAGGCGCACCCA
>JAYGGC010000276.1:0-8787 GCA_046581525.1 Roseibacillus sp.
CACAGTCCGCATTTGGCGCAGCCGGTGACAAGACCGTTGGTTGTCATGGAGGCGAATTGGTAGACGCTGCGGCTATGAGGTCCGCACTTGGCGAAATGTCGCGCTACTGGGTGAGAAATGGCGCGCGTTGATCCGAATCGCGGGAACGAAGGGAATCGTTGCGGCTATAGGATCCGCTTCAGGCGTTGGAATGACGTCCGCTTCAGGCAAAAGCGGACGATGGGGTCGGGAGCCGCGAGGTTGGTTATCGGGTTTACGATTCGACTGGACTGATGATCGATCGATAGTCGTCGTGTGGTTGTTGGCGTGGCGATTATGATCCTGCTGATTGCTCCGTGACACTCCTGGTGGTGGGCTCAGGGGGTTAGACGCAGACGCCCTACGGTCGAGGGCCCAGGGGTTGCCGTCCTAATGGACCGTCGCGGACATGATGCCCTGGTGCACAGCGATGGAGTTCGTGGGGGCGGAGTGGGGCTTCAGTCAGAAGCCGAGGTTGCCGCGCCTGGCCCTTATGAAGAGGGTAGACTTCGCAGGCTGTCGAAGACCAAGTAGTCACGTCCTCCCAGGCGCCGGCCCCATCGTCCCTCCCTCGACGAACTTGGCCTTGGTGAAGGTCTGGCGCCGGTCCTCCTTGCCGCGGCTCACGTTGGCCGCCCAGCGGACGATGCAGCGCACCACGGGTTGGGGGTTCCAGCGGATGTGGGCGACGGACGGCTCGGCCCAGGCGAAGGTCGGGTCGGCGTCGCTACACACCAGCGAGACGCCTCGCGGAACACGGAGCCCCCGGGCGGCGAGGAACTGCAAGGCCGCCGCGAAAATCAAGGTTTCGCCGCAGATGAGCGCCGTCGGCGGCGTGACCTGGAACAGCGAGGAGAGGCATCGTTGCAAACCTTCCTTGCGATCCTCCCAGTCCGGCAGATTGAAATTGCCCACCGGGAGGTCTTGGGCTTCGAGTTCGTTGAGGAAGGCTTGCTCGGTGCGCCCCGGTTTCGGAAGCCGGCGCCTCGGACGTGCCAGCAGGGTGATGCGGCGATGGCCGAGGTCGATCAGTTTGCGCGTCGCTGCTATGTAGGCGGGAACCTTGTTTGGGCCGGCGGCCGCCATTGGCAAGCCCTCCCGACGCCCGAAGAGGGCGAAGGCCGGTTCGGGACGCGCGGCGAACCACTCCAACACCGAGCGGGAGCCACTTCCTATCACCCACGCATCTGCTTCAGTCGCTTCGACGAGGGGGCCGATCCGACTCACATCCATTCTCAAATCAACCAGTGGTTTGGCATTGTGGATCACGGTGTGACCGGCTTCCGTCAGCTCGCGCTCCAATTGAATGATGTAATCCCGGCTCCGGTCCACGGCGGCGGAAAGCAGCAAGGCCACCGTCATCGGCCGGCCGGCATTCTCCTCCGCGACTTTAGCGATGAGACGTCTTCGTCCTGCACCCTGCCTCAAAAGAAGCCCCTCGGCCTCGAGATTCTTCAAGGCGGATTCGACGGTCTTGCCGCTGACCCGCAATTCCCGGGCCAATAGGGTTCTCCCCGGCATCAAGGTGCGCCACCGTCCGCTGGTCACCCCTTCACGCAAATGCCCGGTGACCTGCGCGGTGACCGAAGAAAACCTGGTTGAAGACACTGGTTCAACCTGCGCCAAAGGGCACAGGTTAGCGAGGAAAAATGCGATCGAAAGGGGGCCCTGAAGTCCGTTTAAGGGGTGGTTCATGGATGAACACACGATCCAGCCCCAATTCTCATGACGAACGAAACCGATGACATTCAAGCCGTGGAGAAGCTCGGCAAGGCGAGAGACGCGATTGTAACCGAACTGCGCAAGTCGATCGTCGGCATGGACGAGGTCATCGACGAGATGATGATCGCCATCTTTGCCCGCGGCCACTGCCTGCTGGTGGGTGTGCCGGGCCTGGCCAAGACGCTGCTGGTCAGCACCTTGGCAGAGACGATGTCCCTCTCGTTCAAGCGGATCCAGTTCACGCCGGACCTGATGCCTTCTGACATCACCGGGACCGAGTTGTTGCAGGAGGATCCCGAGACGCACGAGCGCCATTTCAAGTTCCAGAGGGGGCCGGTCTTCACCAACCTGTTGCTCGCCGACGAGATCAACCGCACGCCGCCGAAGACGCAGGCGGCGCTGCTGGAGGCGATGCAGGAGAAGCGGATCTCTTCCGGCGGCGAAGATTATAAACTCGATGAACCGTTCTTTGTCTTGGCCACCCAGAACCCGATCGAGCAGGAGGGCACCTACCCGTTGCCGGAGGCGCAGCTCGACCGGTTCCTCTTCAATATCATGGTGAAGTATCCCAGCCGCGCCGAGGAGCTCGACATCATGCGCAGCGTCACCACCGACGACGAGCCCGAGCTGAAAGAGGTCGTGGATGCAGCTTCGATCCTCGAGTTCCAGCATGTGGTGCGGCGGATCCCGGTTTCCGAACATGTCTTCGAGTATGCGGCGTCGCTGGTCCGTTCGACTCGCCCCGACGAGCCGGACGCGCCGGAGTTTGTGAAGAAGCTCATGGCCTGGGGTGCGGGACCGCGCGCGTCGTTGAATTTGATTGTCGCCGGCAAAGCGCGGGCGGCCCTCCGCGGGCGTTGCCATGTTGCGATCGAAGACATCAGGGAGTTGTGTCTGCCGATCCTGCGCCATCGCATCATCCCGAATTTCGCGGCACGCTCGGAGGGAGAGACCCCCGACACCCTGATCGCAAGGCTCCTGGAAGAGGTTCCGGCGGACGAGAAGCTGCTCAAGAAGAGAGCCAGCTAGCGCAGCACGGATCCTCATCCATGTCTGAACATTTGCCAGAGACCAACTACCTCGACCCCGAGGTGCTGCAACGCCTGGGCGACCTCGAACTCGTCGCACGCGAAGTGGTGGAAGGATTGCGGGTGGGGAGCCACCGCAGCCCGCTGCGTGGCTTCAGCACGGAGTTCGCCCACCACCGGCAGTATGCGCCCGGCGACGCGATACGGGATATCGACTGGCGCGTGTTTGGCCGCACGGACCGCTACTACACCAAGCTCTACGAGGCGGAAACGAACTTCGATTGCACCATCCTGATCGACGCCAGCGCGTCGATGAACTACGGCTCGGGGAAGGTCAGCAAGCTGGAGTATGCCAAGTTCCTCGCGGCCTCGCTGGCCTACGTGGTGCTCAAGCAGCGCGACTCGGTGGGCT
The DNA here is from genome assembly GCA_046581525.1 of Roseibacillus sp. Taxonomy (GTDB): domain Bacteria; phylum Verrucomicrobiota; class Verrucomicrobiia; order Verrucomicrobiales; family Akkermansiaceae; genus Roseibacillus_B. The sequence continues at coordinate 3,181 of JAYGGC010000276.1, forward strand.
TGTCGGTCTTTGATTCGGAAGTGCGCGCCTACCTGCCGCCCCGTTCCGCGATGGGAGTCATCCTGCAGATCGACCAGCTGCTGCGTGAGATTGTGCCGACCCCGAGGACGAGCATTGCCAAGCAGTTGCACGATATCGTGCTCATGATGAAGCGGCGCTCGTTCGTGATCCTGATTTCGGACCTATTCTCCGACGTGGACGACATCCGCGCCGGGCTCGACCACCTGCGGTATGACGGGCACAATGTGGTCGTGTTGCATACCCTCGACCCCTACGAGATCGAATTCCCGTTCAAGGGCACCTGGCTCTTCGAGGGGCTGGAAGGAGAGGAGCCGCTGACCACGCAGCCCGAGCGGATTCGCGACGACTACCTCGCCAGTTTCAGCGAATACATGGAGGCGTTGAAGGCGGGGTGCGTGGCGAGCCACGTCGACTACACCACCATCGACACCTCCCGCCCGCTCGATGCCGTGCTGAGCGAATTTTTTCACGAGCGTCAATCGACGCTCAACGGCCCGTCCGCAGTCCGATCGTGAGTTTCCTCAATCCGCTACTCCTGTTCGCCGCACTCGGGATCGGGTTGCCCATCCTGGCGCACCTGCTCAACCGCTACCAGGTCAAGCGCACCGACTGGGCGGCGATGCAGTTTCTGAACCGGAGCGTGCGCGTCCGCTCAAGGCAGATCCGCCTGCGCGACTTGCTGCTCCTCTGCCTGCGCTGCCTGGCGCTCCTCCTCCTCGTGCTGGCCCTCGCCCGGCCGGCGTGGCAGGGCGGGACCGCCAGCTGGATCCCCGGCGAACCGAGAGCCGGGGTGGTCATCGCCCTCGATGCCTCGTTCAGCATGGAGCACGGCGGGGAAGACGCCTCCCGCTTTGATCGCGCCCTGGACCAGGTGGCGGTGATCAGCGAGCACATTCAACCAGGCGACCCGGTCTCCTTCATTCTGCTTGGCGGCGAGGACGAGGTCCTCGTCCGCAACATGGCCTTCGACCGGGAGCGGTTCCGCGACGTTCTGGAGAAGGCAAAAGCGGCTCCGGTGAAGCTCAACCTCGACCGCGTTCCCAAGCGACTCAAGGAGCTGGTCGAGGACATGGAAGCACCACAGAAGGAAGTTTACTTCATCACCGATGTGCAGGCGCGGGACTGGAGACGATCCTCCGCGAAATTCCAGGAGGCACTCGCCGACCTGCGCAACGAGGCGGAGGTCTTCCTCATCCCGGTGCCCGGTTCTCCCGCCAACCTCGCCGTGACCGACCTCGACCTCGTCTCCGGAGTGCTGCGCAAGGGGACCACCGCCCGCTATCAGGCCACGGTCAAAAACTGCGGGACGGACCCGGTTTCCAATGTCGAGGTCCAGTGCCGGATCGAGGGCGTGCAGATCGACCGCAAGACGATCCCCCTGATTGCCGCGGGAAGCGCGGAGACGGTGTCGCTCTTTGTTCCCTTTCACAATGCGGGCCCCACCCGCATCACCGCCGAGATCACCGGTGACCTTCTCCCGACCGACAACGTGCGGCGAGTGGTGGCGGTTGTCCGGGACCGCGTCTCGGTACTCTGCGTGGATGGATCGGATGGCGACGCGGGCCGCCTCATCGTGGCCGCCCTGTTGGCCCGCGGAGACGGGGCCCAGGACGAGGACTACGTGGTCCGTTCGGTGCCGTGGATCTCGCTGCCGGCCGAGACACTGGACGATGTCGATGTGCTCATCCTTGCCGGTGTCCCGGAGATCACCCCGGAGCAGTCCGACCAATTATCGCGTCATGTTAGTGAAGGCGGCGGGCTGGTCTGGTTTGCTGGGCAAAACGTGAAATCCGTCGTCTGGAACGAGCGCTCGGCAAGCGGGGCGAATCCGCTGCTCCCTGCCAAGCTCGGCCAACCGGTGGACACAAGCACCACGCTTGGCGCGGGCAGGCCTCTGGATCCCGCCATGCCGGATCACAGCGTCTGCCTTCCCCTGCGTTCCCTCCCGGAGGACCTCTTCAGCGAAACGCGTTTCCTGACTCGGCTGGACGTCGAACCGACCTCCTCAAGCTTCCCGGTCCTGAGCCTCGCCGGAAGCGGCGCGCCGATCCTACTGGAGCATTCGCTTGGCCGTGGCCACGTCTTCATGTTCACCACCTCGGCGGAGACTAGCTGGAACAACATGGCAAAGACGCCGGTCTTCCCGATGCTCATGCAGCAGATCGTGACCTACCTCGCGGGCCGGGAGTTTGAGCAGCCGCGCGTGGTCGGTGATTCGCTCTCGCTGTCCTACGTCGAGCAGCCGGATGCCAGCGACGCGGTGTTCGGCACGCCTTCAGAGGAAACGATCACCGTCCCCGTCCGCGAACATCGCAACCAGTTCGTTGCCATGTTGGAGAATACCCGGGAGGCCGGATTCTACGAGGCCCGGGTCAGTGTGCAGGCCCCGGGGATGCCGGTGGCGGTCAACGTCGATCCCCGCGAGTCGGACGTCACGTCCCTCACCGCCTCCGAGTTGAACGAGAATCTCGAAGGAACCAATGTCACGGTGGCCACCTCGGAAGCGGAGCTCGCGGCGGCGATCGAAACAACCCGCACCGGCCGCTCGTCGTGGCGACAGTTCATGATTGCGGGGCTTGTCATCCTGCTGGTTGAGAGTCTCCTCGCCGACCGCCTCCGCAAAGGAAAGCGATCGCGTAGCAAACAACCGGATCCCATGCCGGAAAACCTGACCGGAGCCCAAGATGCCTGACGCGATCCCAATCATAGGCCAGATCGAGCAGGTCATTTGGGCCCGCCCATTGCCCACCGGCACCCTCGTTGCGATCTTTGCTGCGATCGTGTTGTTGAGCCTCTACCTCTACCGTCGCCCGTGGGGATTGCCGTTCTGGCTGCGGGCCTTCCTCGCGGTCGCCCGGGTCCTCGTCCTCGCCTTGGTCGTGGCCACTTTGCTCGAGCCGACCGCCGTGGTGACGGAATCGCACACGCAGGTGCGCAGTCTGCCGATCCTGCTCGACGTCTCCGAAAGCATGTCGATGGAGGACCAGCGCAAGCGCCCGGAGGACCTCGTCGAGGCCGCTACGGCGCTGGGCATGGTTTCGCTAGAGGACGACACCGAGGCCGGCCGCAGGGTGATGCAACTTGACGCGAGACAACGCCAAACGATTGCATCTTCCTCGCGCCTTGACCTAGGCAAAGCCGTGCTCACCCAATCAGCTCGCCAGATCTTCGAATCACTCGGCGAGTCGCTCGACGTCAGCTACCACGCCTTCGGTCAATACCCCCGGTTGATTAGCGACGCCGAAGTAGTGACTGCCGAAGACCTGACCGGGCTGGAAGCCACAGCGCCAGGCACCTCGATTGCCGCCTCGCTCGAGGCGGTGGCCAGTTCCGGCGGGATCCCGCCAGCGGGCATCATCTTGCTCTCCGACGGCATCGACAATGCGACTTCCCAACGTTCCGAGGCGGTGCTCCATGATCTTGGTGCACGCGGCATCCCGGTCTACACTGTCCCGATAGGCCTGACCGATCCGGATGATGTCAGCATCCGCAACATCGTGATACAGGAAGTCGCCTACTCTGGCGACAAGGTGCCGGTCCGCGTCCAGATCCAATCCAAAGGCTATGAAAGACGGACAGCGCGGCTGGCAGTGCTTCTAAATGATCGACGCGTCTCCTCTCGCATTATTCGCTTTGATGGCGGACTGCAATTTGAAGAGATCGACTTTCGCGTTGATGTTTATGAGAAAGGCGCAGCACATATCGACGTCATCATCGAGCCGTTTGACAACGAAGTCTCGACCGTAAACAACCGTGTTTCGCGAAGCGTCCGGGTCGTGAATGAAAAGGTCAACGTGCTTTACATCGAGGGTAATGCCCGATGGGAGTATCGCTATCTGCGTGCGATCCTCAAACGCGACCCACGGATCAACGCTACCTTTATCGCGTCCAATGTCGGGCCCGAGGTCGCACGGAACTCACCGGAGCACATCGAGCGGTTCCCCGACGACCGGGAAGACGCTTTCCAATACGACTTGGTGATTCTCGGTGACGTTGATGCATCCTTTTTCACCGATGAGGAACTTAGCCTGCTAGAAGAACTCATCCGGGACCGCGGGGCATCGCTGCTGATGCTTTGTGGCCCGATGTATTCGCCCGGCTCATATACGGGTACGCCAGTGCAGACCATGCTGCCAGTTCGGTTTGATGCCGAAGCGGGGTGGGAAAAAATTGCAGAATCGGTTTACCCGGTACTGACCCCCGAAGGCCGAAGCAGTCTGGTGATGACGCTGGAGAACGATGTGGAGCTCAACGATCGCATTTGGAGCCGTATGGCACCGATGGATCAGTTGCCTCCTCTGCTTTCTGCCAAGCCTGGCGCGACAGTGCTCGCGGTGCTCTCCGACAGCACCGCGCGGGACCAGGGCTACCCGTTGGTCGCTTGGCAGCGCTACGGGACGGGCAAGTGCATGTCGATCGCTTCGGACCGGCTGTGGCGGCTGCGTTACAGGACCGGCGACAAATACCATTGGCGCGTTTGGTCACAGTGCATCCAGTTCATGACGCTCTCGCGGCTGATGGGTGAACACAAACGCATCCGATTGGAAACCAACCGTTCGGTGTACGCCGTCGACGGCCAGTGTCGCCTGTATGCTCATGTTCTGGATGACAGCTTTGAGCCGATCGTGCAATCAGGCTTTGAGGTCGTCGTCAGCGGACTCGATGGTGCTGCTGCCCGACAACGGATCAAGCTGCAACCGGATCGCTCACAGCCCGGACTCTACGAAGGATACTTCTCGCCGCCCGGACCGGGACGCTACCGGATGGAGGCCAACGAGGATGACCGTAAGGTGTCGAGCACCACGGAGTTCCAGGTGAGCGACGTGCGGCAGGAACTGATCGATACAGACATGCGCCTCGACCACCTGCAACGCATCGCCGAGCTGACAGGTGGTGCCAGCCTCGGGATGCGAGAACTACCCGAGCTCACCTCCCTGGTGAACAGCGGGCTAGTCACCACCACGGTCCGCTCCGAGCGCCCGCTCTGGGACAACGGCATCGTCGCCCTGTTGCTTGTCGGCCTGCTGGGAGCAGAATGGATACTGCGAAGAAGATACGATCTGCCATGACCGACGGAAACCAGGGGTCCACCCTCAAATCGCGCCTGCTCGCGGTGTGGCGCCGTAAGCAGCGCAGACACCTTTTCGCCGGCCTGCTGGCGATGTGCCGTTGGGGCATTCCGCTCTTCCTGCTAGGGATGGCGATCGACCGGGTGGCCTACTTGCCGACAGCGGGCCGGGCGGTGATCTTGCTGCTGCTCTTGGGCGTTTCCCTATACAAGGCATGGCGTCACGGCTGGCGCCACCTGCGGCGCTTCGACGCCGCGCGCACCGCACTGGCAATCGAGGATCAGCACGGCGGACTCGAAAGCTTACTCGTCACCGCCGTACAGTTCGGGAATTCCGAGTCTCCCTCCGGGACCTCGGCAGCACTCTGGAAAGTGACCCGGCAAAATGCCGAGGGCGCCGCTGGAGATTTGCAACCTGGCAAAATCGTGGACTTTAAGAAACTGCGGATCCCGGCCAGCGTGGCTTTGGCTCTGGCCGGGGTGATGTTGGTCTTCGGCGTGGTCAACGGTCCCTTGAT
>JAYGGC010000060.1:0-2444 GCA_046581525.1 Roseibacillus sp.
AGAATGGCGCTCGCGAAAATGATCGGCATCACCCCGGAGTAGTTCACCTTCAAGGGAAGGTACTGGGTCTGACCGGTGAGCTGCTTGCGTCCCACCACGCGCTTGGCATACTGGATCGCGATGCGGCGCTGCGCCTGCGTAATCGAGATCACGGCCGCGATCACAATGAGGAGCAGGGCAACCAAACCCACCAGGATCATTGGTTTGAAGGGATTCTCCCTGGCGGCCTCGACACTCACATAGGTGTTGAACGCCTGGACCAGGGCACCTGGCAGCGCGGAAATGATGTTCACCGAGATGATGAGAGAAATTCCATTTCCGATCCCGCGCTCCGTGATCTGGTCACCAATCCACATCAGCAGCATCGTGCCGGAGAGAATGGTGAGCACCGTGAGGAGCGTGAATCCGATCCCCCCTTCCGGCACAAGGGGACCTCCCCCGTGCAGATCGATCCCCTCCATGTAAGGAATGGAGGAGGGATTCTGGAGAGTCTGGGCCAGGAGGAACCCCTGCACGACCGCGATGACGATCGTGATAAAGCGAGTGTATTGGTTGATCTTCTGGCGGCCGCCCTCCTCGCGCGAGAGCTTGGCGAGCTTGGGCACCACTGCCGTCATGAGCTGCATCATGATCGACGAGGAGATGTAGGGCATGATCCCCAGTGCAAAGATACCGCACTGCTGGAGTGCGCCCCCTGAAAACACGTTCAGGAGCACCCCGATGGCATTGCCGCTCTCGTCGTTGTCAACGCGCCAGTCCAGCCAACGGTCAATGACGCCGGCGTCCACCCCGGGAAGGGTGATCGCGACGCCGAGGCGCACGATCACAATCATGACGAGGGTGAAAAGGATGCGGTCCCGAAGTTCAGGGACTTTCCAAATATTTGCGAAGGCCGAGATCATAATTTACCGTGTGGGTCCAGACTGAGATTGGGGCAGCGGCAACAAACCATCAAATTCTGCCGCGTCCAGAGGGATTCGCGATTGCTCAGGCACTCACTTCGACCGATCCCCCGGCCTTCTCGATTTTTTCGCGGGCGGTAGCACTGACGGCATCCGCGACCACGGTCAACTTACGCTCGAGGTCCCCATTTCCGAGGACCTTGATGGCGTCGAGGCGGCCCTTCAACAATCCCGCATCGCGCAGGGCCTGTTCGTTGACGGTCGCTCCATCTTCGAATCTGTCGTTGAGCTGCGACACATTGACTATGGCAATCTTGTCGCGAAATCGGACATTGCTGAACCCCTTCTTGGGAAGACGGCGATGCAGCGGCATCTGGCCACCTTCGAATCCGGGGCGCACGCCACCGCCAGAGCGGGACTTTTGTCCCTTGTGGCCGCGTCCGCAGGTCTTGCCCATGCCGGAGCTCTCTCCGCTCCCGAGGCGCTTCCGACGGTGCTTCGCGCCGGGATTGGGTTTCAATTCATGAAGCTTCATTCTGTCTCAAAAGTATGGGTTAGATGGCCTTCTGCTTGTTCTTTCCACGGAGCTTCATGACTTCGTCACGACTCCGAAGCAGCGAGAGGGCCTTGAGAGTGGCTTTCACCACGTTGGCAGGATTGTTGGATCCGAGGGACTTCCCGAGGACATCCTTGATGCCCACCGCTTCGCACACGGCGCGCACTCCGCCACCTGCGATGATCCCCGTTCCAGGAGAGGCGGGCTTGAGCAAGACCTTGCCGCCTCCAAACTCCGCGTAGATCTCATGCGGAATGGTATTGTCGGAGAGCACCATGGTTTGCAGGTTGCGCTTCGAATTATCGCTGGCTTTTCGGATGCACTCGGCAACCTCCTTGGCCTTACCAAATCCGTAACCTACCTTGCCCGCATGATCGCCGGCGACTACCAGAGCTGAGAAGCTGAAGCGGCGTCCACCTTTCACCACCTTTGCGCAGCGGTTGATGAAGACCACCTTCTCACTCAGTTCCTGGCCGTATTCCTCCGCAGGTGGCGAACCGCCAAACCCTCCCTGATCGCGGAAAGCCGTGGATGCCGGAGCCGCGGGTGATGCGGCAGCCGGAGTTGCAGGGGTGGCCGGTGTCTCAGGTGCAGCCGGGGTCTCGGGTGCAGCCGGGGTCTCGGGTGCAGCCGGCGTCTCGGGTGCAGCCGGCGTCTCGGGTGCAGCCGGGGTCTCGGGTAGTGCCGGGGTAGCCGGGGTAGCCGGAGTCTCGGGTAGTGCCGGAGTTTCCGGTTTGGCCGGAGTCTCGGGTGCTGCCGGAGTTTCCGGGGTGGCCGGTGTCTCGGAGGCAGCCGGTTTGGCCGGTGTCTCAGGTGCTGCCGGTGTCTCAGGTGTAGCCGGTGCTGCCGGAGTCTCGGACGCATCCGGAGTTTCCGGGGTGGCCGGAGTTTCAGAGGCAGCCGGGATTTCCGGGGTGGCCGGAGGATCCTGATCGGAGGGCGGGTTGTCGTTGGTAGTGACCATCATTGAGCGATTGTTAGAATTT
>JAYGGC010000141.1:0-8061 GCA_046581525.1 Roseibacillus sp.
GTGGCGCTTCCCGGCGGTGGTCATGCCACCCGGGAGTTATCTGCTCGTCTTTGCCTCGGGCAAGGATCGAGATGATCCCGCTGCGGAACTCCACAGCAACTTCGCCCTCGACGATCGCGGGGAATACCTCGCTCTCGTGAAGCCGGACGGAGTGAGCGTGGTGATGGACTTTCATCCGAGCTTTCCGGCCCAGCGCGCGGAAGTTTCCTACGGCTTCGAGGAAGAAAGTGTGAAGGAAGGGTTTTTCCTGGAGCCTACGCCGGGGAGCGAGAATGGTGCGAACTTCACGGGCTTTGTGGGAGATACCATGTTCAGCCTCGATCGAGGGTTTTACCGCACGCCCATCGAGGTCGCGATCACGACCAGCGAAGCGGGCGCGCACATCCGCTACACCATCGATGGGACCGAGCCCACCGCTGTCCGGGGCCGGGTTTATGACGGCCCGATCCGCATTTCCCGCACCACGGTCCTGCGGGCGGCGGGCTTCAAGGCGGACTTCGTGCCCACCAATGTTGATACCCAGACCTACCTCTTCACCGCGGATATCATTCGGCAGTCGGGCATGAGCACCAGCATTACCCAGCACCCGACTTATGGGCCGCGGATGGACGCCTCCCTGCAGTCGATCCCATCGCTCTCGCTGGTGTTCCAAGGCGATATCAGTCGGACCGAGAAGGAGTGCTCGGTGGAGTTCATCGACTTCGAGGCGGGGAGTAGCCAGTTCGATGTCGGGATGTCACGCTATGGGAACTACGTCACCAACTTCGCCAAGCGCAGCATGCGCCTGAGCTTTCGTTCGCTCTACGGTCCATCCAAGCTGCGCTTCCCGGTCTTTGATGGCCACGAGTACACGACCGCTCCGGCCGAGGAGTTCGATGCCCTCGATCTGCGCTCCGGAAACCACGACATGAACCAGCGGGGGGCCTACCTCTCGAACCGCTTTACGGATGACTCGATGGACGCGATGGGCAACATCGCGCCTCATGGGCGCTTCGTGCACATCTACATCAACGGGGTGTACTGGGGCCAGTATCACATGCGGGAACGCTGGAATGCCGCCATGCTGGCGGAGTACTTTCCAGGCCGGAAGGAGGACTACGAGGCCATCAATGCCAACAACACTGGAAGCAACTTCCTGGAGGGCATCCCCTATGATGGGACCGGACTGCTTTGGAATCAGACCAAGAGCTTGGTGAGGGGAGGGCTCCCCTTCGAACGATCTGGGCGGCATCTCGACATCGCCAATGTCATCGACTTCATGCTCCTGTGGGTGAGTGGAAATTCCGAGAGCGAATTCCGCAGTGCCGGCGCCGTCCGGGTGGGAGTGCCTTTCAAGTTCTTCATGAAGGACGCTGATGGCTTCCTGCGGTCGCCGGGTCATTCCGTGACCCACAACGGGCCGATCGACGCGATGGCAAGGTTCAGGTCCCAGGCTCATCCCGACTTCAAAATTCTTTTGGCGGATCGCATTCACAAGCACTTCTTCAATGACGGGGCCATGACGGTCACCAAAACCATTTCGCGGTTGCGCGGGCGGATGATTGAGACCCGGACCAGCTTTTACGCGGAGTCAGCGCGCTGGAACTACCGAACCCCTTCAAGCTGGCAGAGCTATCAAAACAACTTGCTCGGTTCGCACTTGCGCACGCTGACCCAGACCATGATCAATCGTTTCAGGGGCGCGGGGATGTATCCCAGTCTCGTGGCGCCCAGCTTCAATCAGCATGGCGGCATCATCGCGGCCGGCTTCGATCTGGTCATGAATGCCCCCACGGGCACCATCTACTATACCACCGATGGCACGGATCCGCGGGTGTCGGGCGGCGCAATCTCCGCGACTGCCTTGATCTACACCGGAGCGCTGAGGTTGGAAGAAACGAGCCTGGTCAAGGCCCGGGTGCGCAATGGGAGCGTATGGTCGGCCTTGAACGAGGCGACCTTTGCGATCGATTCCACGGGGTTGGTGGTGTCGGAGTTCATGTACGATCCGCTCTCGCCCAGCGAAGCCGAAATCGCGGCCGGGCATACCAATGGCGAAGACTTTGAGTTCTTTGAACTGCTGAACACCGGAACGAGCGCGATCGACTTGAACGGGATCGTGCTCGACGAGGGAATCACCTTCGACTTTTCCACCGGCTCCATCACGAGTCTCGCTCCGGGCGGGCGATTGCTGGTGGTGGAGGATCCCGTGGCCTTCGAGTTTCGTTACGGAACGGGGCATCCCGTTACGGGACAGTATTCCGGCAAACTGCAGGATGCCGGGGAGATGGTGAGGATTTCAAATGCCCTGGACGCGACCTTGCTTGAGTTTACTTACGACAACAACCTGCCCTGGCCGATTGCCGCGGCAGGGGACGGGTCCTCGCTGGTGTTGATCGATCCCTCCTCGGGGCCGGATCACAATGATCCCGCCAGTTGGACCGCGAGCGCAACGCGGGGAGGGTCGCCGGGATTGGAATCCGTGGTCTCCTTTACCTACGCGAATTGGGCGGCCGCCCATGGCGTGACCAATCCGGGAGACGATGAGGATGGGGACCGCTTGACGAACTATGAAGAGTTCGTGCGGGGGAGTTCGCCCCTTCTGTTTTCTCCGACGCCGGGTTCTTCGACGCAGGTGGAGTTTTTGGAAGTGGGGGGCGTGATCGATTCCTATTTGACCATCACCTTCAGCTACAGCCTGGCGGCGCAGGGGGTGACCACCACGGTGGAAGGATCGGAAGGATTGCAGGGTTGGACCATTGGACCGGGATCGGCCGTGCACGTGCAGACGGTCTACCACGGGGATGGCTCCGCGACGGAAACCTGGCGAAGCGCCACCCCGACAAGTGAGGCTGACGAGCACTACTTGCGTGTGGTGTGGGAGAGCCCGTGAGGTGGGTAGCGAGTTTGCCGCTCAAGATCTGCCATTCGGGCTGACCACCTACTGACTACGACTTCGCATGAGGGAATGAAGTCACTTGAGCTCAGAAATTAGAGCCTGACTGGGCGCTTCTTAAAGACCACCATCAGATCCAATGAGTGCCGCCACGAAGATTGCCAGCGACAGGGTCTGCCCTGGGATGGCGCGGTGGCGAGCCGTTTCGATCGCCGTGGCCCTGACGATGGGCTCCAGCCTCAGTTTGGCCGAAAAACCTGCGCCGGTCGAGAGGCTCGCACCGGGGGAGGCGGCCGCCAGTCCTGCTCCCGACGCGCTCCGCAAGGAATTGAGGCTCCCCGGCCTGGTGATCAACCTCGAGGAGCGCTGTGTCGACGTGGAGAGTTCCGTCTGCCTCCACGAAGGGACCCTCGAACTGGTCGCCTGCACCAAGGACAGCAAGGAGCACGAGTCGATCGTGGCGGTCGAAGCGAAGCCCATCCACATCCACACCGCACTCCTGCTGCTCGGCGCCGAGTCGGGAAATCCCGCGATGCGGAAGCCGGTTGAGGGTGCAGAGAATGGGTGGCTCGACCTTCCGCCCCGCGGGGGCCGGGTGGATGTCTTCCTCGTGTTCAAGGACAAGAAGGGAACGATGGTCGAGCACCCCGTCAGCGATTTCATCACGGCATCCGGGAGGGAGCTTGAAGAAAATCCTGGAGCCGACGAGGAAGGCGCTGCGGAGGACGCCAGGTTCCCGACCCACACCTTTCTCTTTGCCGGCTCACATCTCTTGGGTGAGGGGCCGGGCCCGCGGCACTACCTGAGCGACCAGAGCGGGAACGTGATCTCGATCGTCACCTTCGGGGACGAACTCCTTTGTCTGCCCGAGGTGCACGGCCATGAGAATGGGTTGTTGATGTGGCAGGTCAATGGAACCGGACTGCCCAAGATCGGATCGAAGGTCACCCTTCGTCTCCGCCCTCAGCTCCCGCCTGCTCCGAATGCCGGCAAGCCCGACCAGCCGCCTTCGGCTCCATCTTCCGGGAAGGCCCAACCATGAGTGTCGCGTGGCGCGGGTGCGGAGAGATGCCCATTTCAGACCGCATTGAAAACCTACCCAGAATCTGGAGAGGTAGCGGGGAAGAGATTTCTTGGTGTGGGGGTGGATCGTTGATCGAATCGCCCGCTTTCTCCGCCCCCTTGGCAGGTGTGACAGGGCCGCCCCGAAACGGATCACAAGAACGCCGCCTTGGACATGAATGAAATGAGGCTGAACTTGCTGCGAACCACCTTCCACCTGGCCCTGGTCCCGGCGTTGGCCGCCCCGGCCCTGGCGGGTGAGGGGCCGGACTTCAATCGCGAGATCCGCCCGATCCTTTCGGAGCATTGCTTTGCCTGTCACGGGCCGGACAAGAAGGCGCGCAAAGCAGATCTGCGGCTCGACACCCAGGACGGATCGCGGCGCGATCTCGATGGCTACCATGCCATCGTGCCGGGCATACCGGAGGACAGTGAACTGATCTTCAGGATCGAGACCGAAGACAAGGAGGAGGTGATGCCGCCCCCGAAGCACGGCGACCGATTGAGCGCGAAACAGATCGCCTTGCTCAAGGCCTGGATCACGTCGGGTGCCAAGTACCAACAGCACTGGTCGTTTGTCGCCCCGAAGAAGGCAAAACTTCCCGTCGTCAGTGAGCCGGACTGGGCGCAGTCGCCCATCGACCGTTTCGTTCTCGCCAAGCTCGACCGGAACGAGCTTGAGCCCAGTGCGCCGACCGATCGTCTGCGGCTCATCCGGCGCCTGTCCCTTGACCTCACCGGTCTCCCGCCCACTCCCGAGGAAGCCGATGCCTTCGTGCGCGACCAGAACCCCGACGCTTATCAGAAAGTGGTCGCGCGCCTGCTCGCCTCCGAGGCCTACGGCGAACACTGGGCCCGCATGTGGCTCGACCTCGCGCGCTACGCCGACACCAAGGGTTACGAGCGGGACAAGCCTCGCAACATCTGGCGCTACCGTGACTGGGTCATCGAGGCCTTCAACCGCGACATGCCCTACGATCAATTCACCGTCGAACAACTCGCCGGTGACCTTTTGCCGGGGGCGGGCAGTGATGAGCTTCTCGCCACCGCCTTCAACCGCAACACCATGACCAACGAGGAGGGCGGGACCGATGACGAGGAATTCCGCGTGGCCGCGGTCAAGGATCGGACCGACACCACCATGCAGGTGTGGATGGGGCTCACCGCCGGTTGCGCCAAATGCCACACCCACAAGTATGACCCGATCAGCATTGAGGAATATTACAGGCTCTACGCCTTCTTCAACCAGACCCAGGACAACGACCGGGAGGAACCCTTTCGACCCGTTCCGACTCGCGAGCAACAGCAGAAGGTGGCGCAACTGCGAGTGGAGATCGCGGACTCCCGGCAACCCAAAACCAAGCAAGCCGAACTCGCCAAACTGGAAGCAAGTTTCCCGAAAGTTCCGGTCATGCTCGATCTTCCCGACGGGAAGCAGCGCATCACCCGTCTCCAGAAACGCGGCAATTTCCTCGATCCCGGTGTGGAGGTGAGTCCGGCGACCATTGCGCTTTTCGGCTCCTTCCCCAAGAACGCTCCCGCCAACCGGCTCGGCCTGGCTCGCTGGGTGATGCAGGCGGAAAACCCACTGACCGCGCGCGTGATGGTCAACCGGATCTGGGCCCGCATCTTTGGCATCGGCCTGGTCGAGACCGAGGAGAATTTCGGCTCCCAGGGATTCCAACCCTCGCACCCGGAACTGCTCGACTGGCTCGCGGTCGACTTCCGCGAGCAGGGATGGTCGATCAAGCAACTGATTCGCTCCCTTGTTCTCTCCAACACCTACCAACAACGCTCCAATCTCACCCCGGAGATGATCGCGAAGGATCCGCGCAACCGCCTCTTGGCCCGCGGACCGCGCTTCCGCTTGTCGGCCGAGATGGTTCGCGACCAGGCCCTGGCGAGTTCCGGGTTGCTGACCCGCAGGATCGGCGGTCCTTCCGTGATGCCGCCACAGCCCGCCGGGGTTTGGAGGACGGTCTATAGCGGCAACCAATGGCGCAATGCCACCGGCCCCGACCGCTATCGCCGCGGGCTTTACACTTATCTCAAGCGGACCAGCCCCTACCCGGCGATGACCACCTTCGACTCCGGGAGCGGCGAGATCTGCCTCGTGCGTCGCATCCGCACCAACACTCCCTTGCAGGCCCTGGTCACCCTCAACGACCCGGCCTTCCTGGAAGCGGCCGGAGCCCTCGCGAAGCAAATGAGCGAGCACAAGGGAGGGCTCGACCAACAGGTCACGCGCGGCTTCCGCCTGTGCCTGACACGCGTGCCGAGCGAGCGCGAACTCTCCCGACTCACCGCGCTCCATCAAAGCCTCCGAGCCGATTACGAGAGCGATCCGGAAGCCGCAAAACAGCTTCTGGCCTCCGCCGGTCTCAAGGAGGGAGATGCGGCCATGGTCGGGGTCGCCAATGTCCTTCTCAATCTCGATGAAACCCTGACCAAGCCCTGACCATGGATCTGCCTCTCGATCTCGAAAAGCACCGCGCCCTGACCCGGCGACACTTTTTCGGCACGACCGGACTCGGACTGGGCTCGATTGCCCTGCAGGGCCTGCTCGGTCAGAACGGCCATGCCTCCGGGGCCACCGGCTTCAAGCTGCCCGCCAAGGCCAAGTCGGTGATCTACCTCCACATGGCGGGCTCGCCCTCGCAGATCGATCTCTTCGAACACAAGCCCGCGCTGACCAAGTTCCACGGGGTGGACTGCCCGCAGGAATACCTCGAGGGCAAGCGCTTTGCCTTCATCAAGGGCACGCCGAAAATGCTGGGCCCGATGTTCAAGTACCAGCAGCACGGACAGAGCGGCCAGTGGATCAGCGAGTTGCTGCCGGAGTTTTCCAAGGTGGTCGATGAGGTCTGCATGATCCGCTCGATGCAGACCGACCAATTCAACCACGCGCCGGCGCAGCTCTTCATGCACACCGGCAACCCCTTGTTCGGCTATCCGGCGATGGGCTCGTGGGTGACCTACGGGATCGGTAGCAACAACAAGGACCTGCCCGGATTCGTGGTGCTCGCTTCCGGCGGGAAAACTCCCAGCGCGGGCAAGTCCCTGTGGGGCTCCGGGTTTCTCCCCTCCATCTACCAGGGCGTCCAGTGTCGCACCGACGGCGGGGACCCGATCCTTTTTCTCTCCGACCCCAAGGGGATGAGCCGCGCGACCCGCCGCAAGACGCTCGATGCCCTGCGCGACCTCAACGAATACCAACACGAGCACGTCGCCGACCCGGAAACCCTGACCCGTATCGCGCAGTATGAGCTCGCCTTTCGCATGCAGATCTCCGTGCCGGAAGTCATGGACATTTCCAGGGAGCCCCAACACGTGCTCGATCTCTACGGGGCCCGACCCGGCCATGTCTCCAAGGCCGAAAGCGCCTCCGACCCGCGTCGCGTTTTCAAGGGCGACGATCCGACCTTCGCCAACAACTGCGTGCTCGCCCGGCGTCTGGTCGAGAACGGAGTGCGCTTCGTCCAGCTCTACGACTGGGGATGGGATCACCACGGAACCTCGCCCGGCGAGTCGATCGATGAAACCCTGCCCATCAAGTGCCGCCAGATCGACCAAGCCGTCGCGGGCCTGATCAAGGATCTCAAACAGCGCGGCCTCTTCGAGGAGACTCTCGTCGTCTGGGGTGGCGAATTCGGACGCACGCCCATGATGCAGAACAACAAGCGCACGGAACTGGTCAAGGGCTTCATCGGCCGCGATCATCATCCCCATGCCTTCACGATGTGGATGGCGGGCGGTGGGATCAAACCCGGGGTCTACGGCGAGACCGATGAGATCGGCTACTACGTCGGTGAGAATCCGGTGAGTGTGCGCGACTTGCAGGCCACCATCCTCCACCAACTCGGCATCGATCCGCACCGCTTCAGCTTCGCGTATCAAGGCCTCGACCACCGCCTGATCGGACCCACCGACGAGGGCAAGGTCCTCAAGGATATTCTGGTCTAGTCAGCAGGCAGTCCCAAACAACAATTCCGCGCACCAACACAAAGCTCGAACCAACCATCAGTCATCCATGCAACAAGTCGTGAAAGAATCCCTGCCTGACCAACGAGAAGAGAATTCCATGATGTCAAAACCAACGAGGGCCCTGGCCCGTGGTGCCATCT
>JAYGGC010000196.1:0-1707 GCA_046581525.1 Roseibacillus sp.
AAGCACTGCATCAGGATCGAGAGGACATTCTTGGCCCGCACCAGCCCACCATAAAAGAGGGCCAATCCTGGCAGGGTCATCAGCAGAACGAGAACTCCGGCCACGATCATCCAGGCCGTGTCCCCCGTATTCAGCGTCGCAACTTCCTCTTCTTGAGCGGTTGCGGTGCCGATCAGCGCCATAAACGCGAGCGCTCCAAACAATAGTTTCTTCAGGTTGATAGTCATATGTCCGTGTGCATGGAATTCTACGCAACCTCTGAAGCATGGATTGTGCCAACTGCCGGGGTGGTGACCCCAATTCCACTCCCTCTTCGATCTTGGCACGCCACTTTCTTCCGGCCCGCGTAGCAAATCAAACCTACTCATCAGAAACATGTGAATGCGTAACGTCACATCCAGGGTCCGGAAGTTCCTCGCGGGGAGCCTCCTGACACTCGCCCTCGTCACTCCCTCTGCCCTTCAGGCGGAGGACTTCGATCCCACCGCCGAGGAAAACCTCGTCACTGCGGAAGAACTTGATTCCGAACACGCCGACTACGAGGAAGGCGCGGTGGATATCAAGGGAGCGCCCTCTTCAAGCACATGCAGATTCACGGCTCGGAGGGATTCACCCCGGAACAAATCGCAGCCGCGGAAGGGTAGCAAAGTCGCTATGCGCAGCCGCGAAAGGATACCAAAGTCGCTATGAGAACGCGCCCTTCTTTGCGATCAGCAACCTCTGGATCCTCCTCTGCGCATTTCTCGTCTTCATCATGCCCCTCGGTTTCGCGTGCCTCGAATCAGGACTCACGCAGAAGAAGAGCACCGTCAACATTCTCTTCAAGAACGTCTTCATCATCTGTGCAGGCATCCTGGGGCCGAGAACGCAGAATACTAAGTCTCCCCATTGACATCGATTTTCAAGGCCGTGGACTGGTTCCGCGGCCTTTTTCTTTTCCATTCGGCTGCACCTGCTTTCCTTTCCCACCGATGCGCCTCCTCCTCATCGATAACTCGAACACCCGCACGAAGCTCGTGGTGGGCACTCCTGCGGGCTTGGAGACGACGGTGGAACGGGTCCCGACCGAGAGACTTGAGGCCGCTCTCATTTCGAGCCTCCTTGCGAAGTTCGAGTTCGACGCGGCCGTCATTTGCTCGGTCGTGCCCGAGAAGGCGGAACTGCTCCGGGCGGCTCTCGCGTCCAAACCGCTGCACCTCATTTCGCACCAGAGCGATCTCCCGATCGGGATCGACTACCCCGCCCCGGAACAGATCGGAGCCGACCGCCTCGCCAACGCGGTGGCCGTCCATGAACAATTCGGGGCACCCGCCATCGTGGTCGACTTCGGCACGGCGGTGACCTTCGATGTGGTGGGTCAACCAGCGGGCTATCTTGGTGGGGTGATCGCACCCGGCCTCGCATCAATGACCGAGTACCTTCACCGCCGCACCGCCCTCCTTCCCCAGATCGACCTCGCGGAACCGGAGTCTGCGATTGGAAAATCCACGATCGAGGCCATGCGAGCCGGAGCGGTCTTCGGATACCGCGGAATGATTCGTGAGATCCTCCAAGCCATTGGCCGGGAACTGGAGGCCGACCCCAAGGTGGTCGCCACTGGCGGTGACGCTTCACTCATCGCCGAGGGTCTCCCGGAAGTGAATGAAGTCGTCCCCAATCTCACCCTCGATGGGATCAAGTTGATCGGCGAGCGCAACATTAGCTAGG
>JAYGGC010000028.1:0-44505 GCA_046581525.1 Roseibacillus sp.
AGGACCACGATTTCGCGGTCCGATTGTTTGAGCTTGTTCAGGGCCTCGTCGACGCGCGCAGTAACCCGCATCTTTTGCCGGGCCTGGTCGTAGTCGGAGACCACGTTCATGGTGTGCTGGCCATATGCCTTTTGACCTTCGCGCTTCCGGATGATCTTTGAGAGGCGATTCCGGCAGTAATTGTGCACAATTTTGTACAGCCATGTTTTGAAGGCGGCCCGACCTTCGAACTGGTGAATCTTGTGATACGCTTGGACCAGTGAGTCCTGCGTAATCTCTTCGGCATCCTGTCGGCTCCCGAGTAATTTATTACAGGTGTTGAAGACCAGTCCCTCATAACGGAGTAGAAGTTCGCGATAGGAAGTGAGTTCCTCCGGAAGTTCGTTTTGACATCGCGTGACGAGTTCAGCGTCAGGCAGTTTCTCCATTTCCCCCTCGTGGCGGGAGGCATTCTGGTGCGAGGCGTCTACCACGAAGCAGAGACGAATGAATGCATTATAGATGCACGGCTCAGTCAGTTTTTCCTCTTCGTTTGGAAATCTAAAGCAAGCTCCCTTGGCTCCCGGATTTTTTCTCTGATTGCGTGCCCGGTGAAGCGCCGCCTTCAAACGCGGGAAGCGAGGAGACCAGATTGGCGGGCAGGGGAAACTGGCGATCGTAGATTCCCGGCGCGAGTTCGTTGGCGTTGAGATAAGCGCAGCGCACCATTTCGTACTTCGCGTCGAGGTTGTCGATGTAGTGCAACGCAAACGCTTCCGGAGTGCGCGGCAGGGTGGGGGAGCCGAAGGCGAGTTCACCGTGGTGACTGGCGATGAGATGCAGGAGATGGAGGCGCACGTGTTCGCTGGGTGGCTCGTGGGTGAGCCAGTGCTCGGCCGCATCGGAATCGAGCAGGTCGCGCCAGATCTTGTTGACCAGTTCGATGCCGAGTGGGATGTGCCCCATCATCTCCCCGTGCAAGCTCAATTGCTGGGCAAAGCCGGACTCCGGATAGTTGTTCTCCCAGAGCTTCCCGCAGTCGTGGAAGAGGACTCCGGCGATGAGGAGAT
Organism: Roseibacillus sp.; assembly: GCA_046581525.1. Lineage (GTDB taxonomy): Bacteria > Verrucomicrobiota > Verrucomicrobiia > Verrucomicrobiales > Akkermansiaceae > Roseibacillus_B. The sequence goes on from JAYGGC010000028.1 coordinate 1,050, forward strand.
CGCAATTCATGTCGGTGTAAACGGTGCCGAGCGCGGTGGCGGAACGCATCATTTGTGCAACGTGCTCAACCAAGCCTCCGCGACGCGCGTGGTGGTTTTTCTTGGCAGCGGCGGCGCGGCGAAAGCGATCTCCAAACTCATCGAGGAACTTGCGGCAGAGCGCATGGAGGCGCGGATCGCGAATGGAGTCACAGGTGTTGTAGATGTGTTCCCAGTCCTTGTCCTGCCTCGCCCTGGTGGCGGGATCGCCCGAGAGAAAGCTGCTCACTTCCCCCTCATCGAGGGCGCGGATCTTCCAGCTTTCGCTATCGATCCCGTAGTGGCTCTGCGTCCATGAACCTTCCAGGCGGACAAAGGACCCCGGGCCCAGCTTGTTGACTTCGAGGAACTGCGCGTGGTTGCTCCAGGCCTTGAGCGTGAAGGTGGAGGTGGCGTCGGTGAGAGTGAGCTCGAGGTAGGGGTCGCCCTTTCGCGTGGTCTTCTCCGTGCGTTGCTGGAGTTGCGCGTCCACGCAGGCCTGGAGGGGGGTTTCGCTGGTGCGCTGCTTGAGATCCGCGATGGTAAGTGCGTCCACGGATGTCACTTATCAGTGATCCTGCGAAAATTCGACCTTCCAATTTTCAAATATCCTTCAGCACCAAGTCCCAGTTTCCGAGTCGGAGCTACTTAACAGCGATGGGATCCTGGTTTCTGACTCTGAGATTTATCTGGAAATTGGGCGGTTGAATTTTCGCCGGGAACCCTGGGACTCCCGCGTTACCCTCACCTTCTGACCTCCCTGTCCACGATCTCCGTTCCCAACCTGGCGCCATTCGTCCTAGCACAGCCTCACCATGTCCTTGATGAACTGGCGCCATAGAAAGAAGAGTCCGCGAAACGAATAGCGAAAGTGTCCGTCGCCCGTGAGCTGGATAATTCCCTTCTCGAGGTTGTGCTCGATCTGCCGGCGCATCTCATCCTCGATCTCTCCTTCGACTTCGTCAGGATCGGGAATGCGAAGATCGTCGTCGGGGACGCGGCGGCGGGCGAGGAAGGAAATGTGGTCGCGCAGGATCTGGTGGAAGCAACTACGTTCGCAGGGGACATGGTTCCAGGAAATCTCCGGACCACACTTGAGGGTGGGGGAGAAGGGGAAGTTGGTGGTGCGGAAAACCCGGCCGCTCCCCGCCTTGGAAGTGATGCTGATGAAGGCGAAGGCGACATCTTCCTGCTCGCAGAGGCACACCGTTGCGATGGCCTTCTTTTCGGGATTCCAGAATATGCGGAAGAACTGCTTCATCCCCGCCCACTCCCAGCCGCTGTCGGTAGCGTGCTCGAAGCCTTCCTCTTCCATCGCGTCGACCGCCTCGGAGGCATGTGGGAAGAAGGAATCGGCCGGGGGGACCCGGAAGCGGAGGCGGTTGTCGAGAGGCAGGCGCAGGCGCCGAATGCGGGTGAGGAGTTCGATCCAGGGAAGGAAGAACCAAGCTGCCACACCACAGACTCCCGCCACCACGGAATCAAAGATGTAGTAGAACGCGAAGTAACTGGCCGCCAGGAACGTCAGGGCCCCAAGCTTTCGTGCCGCGTAATTGCGGCAGCACCGGAGGGCCATCGCCAGGACGACCAGACCGAGTACAAAGAGGAGTTCCCTCATAAAAAGCGCGCGTAGGTGGTGGTGATTGGGACCGGGATCGAGGTGCGCGAATTGATGTGGATGGATGTACCACGAATATGGTCGAGTCCAGCAGGGTTTTCCAGTGGTTGTTTCAGCTTTTTGTGCTCTGAAAATCAGGAGCGCTGGATCATTCGCGCCTTGAGGGCGTAGTATTCAGCCATGATCGAGCCTTTCGAGGACATTTGGCCGGTAATTCATGAGACCGCCTTCGTCGCGGCCAGTGCCGACTTGATCGGTCGCGTGACGATCGGGGAAGAGGCCAGCGTGTGGTACAACACCACTCTGCGCGGTGACATTCATGAAGTGGTGGTGGGCCCGCGGTCGAATGTGCAAGACAATGCCGTTCTGCACGTTGAGAGCGACCAGGGCTGCTATCTTGGTGAACTGGTCACCGTTGGACACGGGGCGATCGTTCATGCCTGTACCGTGAAGGATGAAGTGCTGGTTGGAATGGGAGCCACCATCCTGGACGGGGCCCTTATTGGAGAGCGCAGTATCATCGGGGCCAACGCCCTCGTGACGATGAACATGGAGATTCCTCCCGGATCGCTGGTCCTCGGTTCGCCCGGGAAAGTCGTGCGTACTCTAAGCGCCGAGGAACAGGTGGGCGTCAAGGTGTGGGCCCAGAAATATGTGGAAAACCGAAGGAAGTTCCTCGCGCGAAACTGGGATCAGCGGTAACGTCCCGGGGATGTCGGATTTGGTTCGAGTGAGTCCGGTCGCGCTCTTGCCGACCCAAGCCGGATGTGCGGTGTTCCTCGGGAACGATGAGAAGTCGATCGTGTTTTATATCGAGCCGGCCATTGGCGCGTCGATCAACGATGCGCTTTCCGATCGCCAGCCTCCGCGCCCACTCACCCACGATCTCTTCAACGATTTCCTGAAGGCCTTCGGTGCCACGGTGCAACGCGTTCTGATCGTGAAGGTGGAGAACGACGTGTTTTATGCCCGTATCTTCTTCGAAGCGGAGAACGAGATTCAGGAGAAGATGATCGTGGAGCTCGATGCGCGCCCGAGCGATTCGATCGCCCTCGCGGTGCGGCAACAGGCGCCCATCTTCGTGGTCAAGGAGGTTTGGAATAACCTCAAGGACATGACCAGCGTGCTCGAAGAGTTGCGCGACAAGGGGATGGAACTCGAGGGCGGAGACTGAGCGGCGCGGGGGGCCCTTGCGGAGAGGGACCAGCGAGGGCCGTGGTGGTGGCTGTTGGCCCGGTCGATTCGGCAGTTGCCCGTCATTTGAGGTTGGGAGATTGGGTTGCGCGCCGTAAGGTCCGCATCATGAAGCGCTACGAAGCGATCGAATTTGGCGCTCTTCCCGTCAATGAGTGTTGTTGCGGGACCGTGCAGCGCGCGTTTGCGGATCTCGAGGGGGGTCCTGCCTCGGTGCATCTCCTCGAACTCTCGGACGAGCCGACATCTCACTACCACCAGAAGACGACCGAGATTTACGTCATCCTCGAAGGGGAGGGTCACTTGGAACTCGATGGCGAGATGGTGCCGGTGAAACCGATGTCTGCCATCATGATCAAGCCTGGTTGCCGCCACCGTGGAGTGGGAAAGTTGAAGCTCTTCAACATCTCGGTGCCCAGGTTCGACCCGGATGATTTCTACCTCGAGGAAGAGGCCGTGTCGGACGGTGAAGTGCCGGTGCACTAGGAGGAAGGTCGAAGGTCGGTGGTCGGCTTGCCACGGCGTAGCACCGCGAAGACGGGTCTGAACTCGGATTACGGGAACCGGAAGCAGAGAGGGCGCACCCCGGGACGAACCGGATGCCTACCGGACGCGTTTCAGAGATTGCACATCCTCGTCGTAGGGATCGCCAAGTTTCCCGGCAACCAACTGCTCCACCCACCTTCCGGTGGAGTCGTCGATCAGGACCTTGGAACTCCGCATGATCTTGCCCCCCTCGGTGAGAACCTCCTCGTGAATCACCTTGGCGGGCAGTTTTTTGTCCGCAACGAGCTGCGCCCACTTGTCGAAGCCGGGAGTGCGAATTCGCAGCTTGTTCTTCGAAACCTTGAGTTCAGCCCAGAGGTAGTGGCCCGCGTCCTCGTCCCGGAGATTGGCAAAGAGGACACCACCGGTCTGGCGGAGCTCCACTTCCTGTTCGTCGTCCTCGCTGAGGATGATGAGTGTCCCTTTCAGCGGGTCTTTCAGGACAAAGGAAGACTTCTCGCCGTCCTCGTTGACCCAAGTCCCAGCGAGCCCGACTTTCTCAGCGTCAACCGGCTTGCTCCCGACCGCTTGCTTGCTCCCGACGATCGAGCAGGAGGTGCAGAGTGAGAGGAGGGCGAGGGAAAGTAGTTTCACGACGCTCGGACCATATCCCATGTTGGCGAGAGCGCAAGAGACGGAGGGTTTGCGACCCATCAACATTCGTGCTCCCTTGGAGTGGTGCCGGGTGAAGGAGAGATTGATGATCTTTGGCGGGGCTTCTTTGAAGGTCTCTCCACCGACGGCCGCGTGATGGTGGTCGGTCCCATGTTGGAGCATCCCCCCTCGCGCGGGTTGCTGCAGTCGTGGGAAGCGGAGCGACGTGGCTCGTGGCCGGAGGACCTGCCGGAGTTCGATCCTGCGGCCGCTGAATGGGGATGTTCCGTCATCTCGTTGGGTGCGATCTGTTTCACCAGTGAAGGCAGCCTCGTGATAGAAGATCGCGACACCATCGAAGTGATGAGCGTTTCGTCCCGTGCAGCGATCGCGGAGAGCCGCCGTCGCCTTCCCCTGCGCAACAAGCCGGAGGGGGTGACCCGCGTGATGTTTTCCACCGAACGGCGCGGAGAATTTGCGATGGTGATTCGCGACAGGGTCGTGCTGTGCAAACTGAGCGAGAAACGGGGCCGATGAACATCTACGAGACTGACAAATTGCGTTCGGAGTACCTCCTCTTTCACTTCGGATCGCCAGAGCAGATTCTCTCCTGGCCGGGCGGTCCGCGGGAGGCCTTGGAATTTCCAGCACGGATCGTGGAGCGGTTCTCGTCCGGCGAGGTGGAGCGCGCCCTCGATCTCGGCTGTGCGGTGGGTCGTTCGGCCTTCGAATTGTCGCGCGCAGCCACCGAGGTGGTGGCGCTCGACTACTCGCAGGCCTTTGTCGACGCGGGGCGGGAAATGCAGTCTGCCGGCCGCTGCGAGATCGCGAGGTTGGAGGAGGGGAAGCGGAGCGAGTCGATTGTGGTCCTACCTCCTCCCGGGGCACGGCCCGACCGGATTGCCTTTGAGCAGGGCGACGCGATGGCGCTCCGGGCAGACCTGGGCAGCTTCGATCGGGTCCTCGCCGCGAACCTGCTCTGTCGACTGGCAGATCCGGCCCGCCTGCTCGCGCGGCTCCCGGAACTCGTCAAGCCAGGCGGAGAGCTCATCCTCACCACGCCCTGCACATGGCTGGAGGACTTCACGCCGCGCGATCACTGGCCGCCAGGTTCGACCCTCGATTGGTTGAAGACTGAGCTCGCGCCGCACTTCGAACTCCTCGAGGAACACGACGAGCCGTTTCTCATCCGTGAGACCGCCCGCAAGTTTCAGTGGACGGTGGCGCTGCTGACCAAGTGGCGAAGGAACTAGCGGGAGCGCTATTTCTTCTTCCCTGCGGTGAAGGCCTTCCAGTTTTCCTCGACCTTGGCCGACTCAATGGTCCCCTGGTGGAGGATGAGGCGGTAGCGCTGGGTGATGGTCTTGCCTTTCTTGAGGGTGTAGTTGCCGCTCTCCTTGAACTCCTTGTCTTTGAAGGCGCGGATGCCAAAGGGATTGGCGGTGAGCAGGCCGTAGTCGCGTGCGTGCCACCAGGTCGGGTGGCGCAGGTTCTTGGAGTGGTCCAGGATGGCGATCACGGTCGGGGTGCCCTTGGCATCGGGACCGTAATAGGCGACCCATTTCGCGCGCTTGCCCCAGGCGTCCTTGTCCTTCATGCCCTCGCTGGTGAGGATGTGCCCCTTGGCTACTTCGCCCTGGAGACGCAGGCTTGGTGCTACCCGGATCGCGAAGCTACCCTCCTTGGTATCTCCAAAGACGATGTCGTGCTTGTTCGATCCGAGGATGGAGGTGACATCGATGGTGCGGGTCTTGCCTTCCACCGAGATCTTGTAGGTGCGGTGTTCCGCGACCTTCGGTTCGCCATTTGCTTCCCAGGAGAGTTCGACGGTGAAGGTGACGTTGCTCCCGGTCCCGCCCGTGACTGTGTTGGTGACGATGGGCTTACCGAGAAATCCCCTGGTGACGATCTTGCAGTCCGGCTGGTGCCAGAAATCCTTCCCGTTCACGTTGCCGTGGGTGAACCAGAATCCGGTGTGGTGCGGGTGATCAGCCTTCTCCCCCTTGACGCCCTCGACAAAGGGATGCTGGCGGGTGAGGTGGGTGCCGGTGGGGCTCATGAGGGGATAGAGACACGCGACCCGAGTGTCGCTCCGGTACTCAGTGAAGAGTTTGCCATCGACGAGAACTTTGAGATTGTTCCCATTCTGTTCGATCTTGATTCCGGCATGCAGCGGCAGGGCTGCAACGGCAAGGAGTGCAAAGGTAAGTGTGCGCATGGTTTGGAGCCTACGATTCAAGCAGGGAGCCTCTTGCGGGGGAAGCAGGAATGCTGGTTGCTTTGAGTGCACTTGGGAGGCAGGTTTGCCCCGTGATGAGAGTTCCCGTCCTTCTCCTGGCCTCGGCCCTCGCGGTCGCCGCCTCCCCAGTAATTGATGACCGCGGATTGCGGTCCAAGTTCCAGGAAGAGCTCGCAAAGGTGGCCGAGCGGGAGGACCACGTCAGCGGGAAAGACCTCGCCGCGCAGCTCGAGAAGGCCCGCAAGCGCAAGACGGTCCAACTTCCGACCCGACCCGCATCCGATGGAAAGATGCGCTACGATGACGAGGTGAAGGGGGTCGTCATGGTAAGCTCGGCCTACAAGTGCGACCGCTGTGACGAGTGGCATGTGAGCGGGGTGGCCAGTGGATGGGTCCTGAGCGCGGACGGGTTGATGGTGACGAATTATCATGTACTCGCCGACACTGACAAGGAGGTCTACGGAGTGATGACGTTGGACGGGAAGTTTGCGGAAGTGACCGAATTGCTCCTCGCCGATCCCGCCGCGGACCTCGCGGTCTTCCGGGTCGCAGGGGAGGGCTTCACGCCGCTCCCACTTGCCAAGGAAGCAGGAGTGGGGGAGGCGGTGCACGTGATCAGCCATCCCGACGGCCGCTACTTCACCTACACCGCAGGTCGGGTCTCGCGCTTCTACAAGCGCACGGGCAAAAGCCGGCGTCCTTCCACCTGGATGGCGATCACGGCCGACTATGCGCGCGGTTCGTCCGGCGGCCCGGTCTTCAACGACCGCGGGGAAGTGGTGGGAATGGTCTCGAGTACCAGCAGCCTCTATTATCGCGGCGAGGAAACCGAGAAGGAGAAGCAGAAAGGCCCCCTCCAAATGGTCATCAAGAATTGTGTCTCCCTCCCGGAATTGCGCCGGGCCCTGGTGGAAGAAGGGAAAACTGCCAAAATCGGGGAATAAATGGGGGGAAAGGCCCTCTCAACCAGCAAGCACCCGCACACTCATGACGGAATTTGAAGAACTCGTCGACGCGCACTACCAGCCGCTCTACCGGTTTGCGTTCTCGCTCGCGAAGGATCCCGACCGCGCCGCCGACCTGGTGCAGCAGACTTTCGTGATCTGGGCCCAGAAAGGGCACCAGCTCAAGGATCGGAGCAAAGCCAAGACGTGGCTTTTCACCACCCTCTACCGCGAGCACCTCGGTCACGCCCGGCGGGAGACGCGTTATCCGGAGCGCGAGATCAGCGATGTGGAGCACCAGCTTCCCTCCCATGAACCGAACGCCGACCGGCAGATGGACGCACAACGCGCCGTGGAATTGTTAGGCAATCTCGATGAGACCTTCCGCGCTCCGCTCACCCTCTTTTATCTCCAACAGCAAAGCTACAAGGAGATCGCTTCCATTCTCGACATCCCGATTGGCACCGTGATGTCGCGCATCTCGCGCGGCAAGGAACAACTCCGGCGCAAGATGCTCGATGAGCCCGCCAGCGCGCCCAGGAAGATTGTCGATTTTCAACCCGATGCACTCAAACAAAGTCATGGATAAGGAACAAGCTCGCTTCATTCTGCAGAGTTTTCGTCCCGACGGCGCCGATGCGAAAGACCCTGACTTCGCGGAAGCTCTCGCTGTTGCGGCGGAGGACCGCGAGCTCGGTGACTGGCTTGCCGCCGAGCGCGCCCAGGATGCGGCATTTGCCGCGGCCCTGAATGCGCTCGAAATTCCGGATGACCTGCGGGAGGACATCCTCATGGTCCTTCGCGGGGATCACCCCGAGGAGGCGTTTTCCGACATGGATTCTGACTTCATTGGTGCGCTCGCCTCCGTGCAGCCCCCCGAAGGCCTGCGCGACCAGATCGTGACAGCCATGAAGGTCGAAACCACGAGCAGCGTCTCATCCTCGGCCAAGAGGGCACCCAAGCGCGTGCAGAGCTGGATGAGGTCCGCCGCAGTGGCAGCCGCGGTGGTGCTCGGCGCCTTTGTTGCTCTCGAGATGACCAACAAGGACAGGGTCGGTCCGGACCCGCAGGCGAATCATCGAATCTCCCTGGAGACTTTCGAGAATGCGTCGATCAAGCTCGTGGCCGGTGGGCCTGAGCTGGTGAAGAAGGCCGATCTGGGCGCCATAAATTCCTTCCTCTTCAGTCAGGAGCGCCCTGGCGCAACAGCGGCAGAGTTGCCTCCGGGATTGGCCGGGATGAAAGCGGTGGGCTGCAAGCTTCTCAAACTTGGAGAGAAGAACGCCTCCCTGCTCTGCTTCGACAAGGACGGTCAGACCGTGCACCTCGTGGTGGTGCGCCGGGAAGATCTCGTGGAGACGGAACTCGCCACCCTCGGTAACGTGAAGTCAGAGGCGGGTAGCTGCCGCCAATGTGCGGTCACGAAATTGTCGGTCGCGACCTGGGGCGACGATGAGCATGCCTTTCTCCTCCTCAGCAAGACCGACCCGGATAAGCTGAGGAAGGAACTCTTCTAGAAGTTCACTTCCTGCGAGGTGTGGGCGTTGGGGGAAGAGGACGGGTTTCTCCTGAAGCCCGGCGCTTCCCGGGAGACGGCGGTGAAGGTGTTGGGGTCCGCTGCGTCGGTGCCGGGTTACTTCACCACCTTGCTCTTGGGCGCTTGAGCATTCCGAGCGGGGAGGTGTTTCCTCAGCTCCTTGATCACCTTCAACGAGCCAGGTTTGGAGGCAAGGTTCGTCCATTCGTACGGGTCATTGGTGTGATCGTAGAGCTCTTCACTGCCATCGGCATATTGAATATACCGATGCGTTTCCGTTCGCACGGCGTGATTCCTGTAGCCGTGAGTTGTGATCGCGGGGTGCTTCCAGGAAGAATTCGGATTGCGCAAGAGGGAAACCGCGCTGGGACCATCCACGTGTTTGGGTAGCTCGATCTGAGCCAGTTCGCAAAGCGTTGGATAGATCGTCATGAAATCGACGGTTCGTCCACACACGGTCCCGGCCTGCGTGACGCCGGGCGCGACCCAGATCAGGGGCGCACGGGTGGGCTCTTCCCACAATGCGAACTTCCGCCAGTGGCTCTTCTCGCCGAATGACCACCCGTGGTCGCCCCAAAAGACGATGATCGTATTCTTGGCATGGGGGCTTTTCTCAAGAGCATCCAGCAGGCGCCCGACGTTCATGTCGGTGTAAGCACAGGTCGCCAGGTAGGATTGGATGGCGTCCTTCCAGCGGCCGGATTTCAGGAATCTGGCATGATCACCCTTGGGATTGGCCATCTTGACGCCTGCTGGCGGAAGATCATCAAGATCGTCCACTCGATGGGGCGGCAACTGGATCTGATCGCGAGGAAACAGCTCGTAGTATTTCCTCGGAACCGCAAACGGCAGGTGCGGTTTGAGGAGACCGCAGGCCAGGAAGAGCGGCTTGTCATGCTCCTTTTGCAGTTGGTCGATGCACCAGTCGACAATGTGCCAATCGCCGAGGTCTTCATCCTTGAGATCGTGTGGCAGCGGCTGATGGTAGCCCTCGAACTTGTTCACGCCCTTGCCATGAGCTGAGTAGAGCTTGGAGCTCATGTACTCCGACCACTCGGACTTGAAGTAGGATTGGCTGTGATAGATTTTTCCGGCTCCGGCGACGTGATAGCCGGCCTTTTTGAACTGGGCGCTCAGGCCAAAGCCCTCGGTGATATGGGCTTTCCAGGGATTCCCGTTGAGGTAGCAGGCGGTGGTCCAGGGCCGTTGGCCGCTCATCAGGGCGGCCCGGGAAGGATTGCAGGCGGGGACGGCACAATACGCGCGACTGAAGGTCGTTCCCATCTTCGCCAGCCGGTCGATGTTGGGCGTCCTGGCCTGCTGGTTTCGTCCCAGGTGCGTGACCCATGCGTTGAGATCATCGACCGCGATGAACAACACATTGGGCTTTTGTGCAGCATCAGCCGATACCGCGCCCCACCCTGCGAAGGCGATGAGGAGCAAGAGCATTCCAAGCGCTGGTTTCATTGAGGGAGTGTCCATTTTTCCTTTTCGTTCGAATCGATCGCGGATTCCCCGGCGGCGGCCGCTACTTCTTTTTGTTCCTCCTCTTGCCACCGGAGCGGCTGGCCTTGCCTTCGACCATGAGGGCCTGTTCCCATGATTTGAGTTCGGCCTGCCACTGCTCGAGGCTCTTGGTGGGATACTTGGGCGACCAACCGCCCTTGCGAAATTCCTCGGTGACGCCGGGATCGTTGACCTCCTTGCGCCAGCGGTTGATTTCGGCGAGCAGCTCCCCCTTGAGCTTGGAGTGTTTCGGATCGTCGGCGAGGTTGTTGATCTCATGGGGATCGCTCTTCAAGTCATAGAGCTCGAACTCCGGTTTCTTCGCGGCCATGAAGCGAGCCTGCACCGGATTCAGCTTCCCCTGCTGGTTGAGGACGTTCATCAGCGCCAGGATGGGGTACTGCTTCTCCTTGTACTCGTTCAGCTGACAGTAGGCGCGCTCGGGCATCAGGTTGTGGATCAGCTTGTAGCGATCGGTGCGCACCGCGCGCATGGCGTCGTGGGTGCTGTCCATCTTGTCGCGATTGAAGTGGATGTACTTCCGTTTCACCAGGTCCTCACCGAAGAGATAGCGGCCATGCAGTTCGTGAGCCGGCTTCGCCGCAGCGAGCTTCACGATGGTCTGGCAAATATCCAGAGTGGAGGTCAGTTCGCTTGAGACTGAGCCCGGTTTGATGTGCTTCGGCCACCGGACGATGAGCGGGACTCGAACTCCGGCTTCGTAGAGAAACTGCTTTCCGCGAATGTGACAGCGTCCGTGGTCGCCGATGAAGAAGACGATCGTGTTTTCGGCCAGTCCCTCGTCATCCAATTGCTTGAGGATGCCGCCCACCTGGCGATCGACGATCTGCACGGTCTCGAGCCCGTTCGCCCAGTCGCGGCGCACGAGCGGGAGGTCGGGGTAATAGGGCGGGAGCTTCACCTTGTCGGCATCGATGGGACGTTCCTTGTCGCGCATGAAGTTGCGATGGGTACCTGCAAAGGTGGCTTGCACGTAGAACGGCTGCCCCTTCTTGCGGCCCTTCCAGCTCTTGCCCATGAAGAGCTTCCTCGGAGTGGTGAAGTTGCAGTCGGTCTTGCCGCCCGCCATCGTGGCGGTGTAGTAGCCAGCCTCTTCCAGCAGGTGTGGGATGGGTTTGATCCCGTGGGGCAGGGGCTTCTTGCCGCTGGTCCGGTGTTGGTGGGCGCCGATGTAGTTTTGGTGGAAACCAGTCATCATCGCAGAGCGCGAGGTCGAGCAGACCGGCGAAGTGGTGTAGGCCCACTGGAAGCGAATCCCCTGCGAAGCGAGCTTGTCGATGTTGGGGGTGTGCACCAGCGGGGTTCCGTAGCAGGAGAGATCGGTGGACCAGTCCTCGATCAGAATCCACAGAATGTTGGGCTTCTGACCGTGCCATCTTCCCTCCGCGTCCTGGAGGCTGGCTTCATCGGCAAGCAGGCCCGGGCAGGCCATCACGATGGCGAGGAAAAGGGCTGACAAGGTATGTCGGTCGCGATTGGCTGAACGGATCATGGTGTTGCTACGGGCTGCGGGTGGAAATGTCCTTGGTTCCGGGATGAGGAGTCAATCACTTCCTGGGAATCACGGCGCGGGCGGCGCGGTCGTCCACGATGAAGTGTCCAAGCGGGATGTCACTCTCCGGAGTTGCGATTTGCCAGACCGCGCCGGGACGGGTTCGCTGGTGCCTGGTCTTCCCGGCCTCGATCAGGCCGTATGATTTTGGGTTTCTCTCACGATCCAGCCAGAAGAGCTCGACGGGTTTACTACGGCGATTGATGAAGGCGACGTCGAAGGTGTTCCCGTCCGGTTTCGAGGCTGGCCCCGGCCCCGGCTTCCAAGCGAGCTTGGGCAGCGATTCCGTCTTCGGAGCGACCAGGGGTGCAAACTTTTTCGGAGCGAGGGCGCGCAACTCCTCGAGCTTCGCAGCATGCTCGGGATGTGCGGCGAGATTGGTCCATTCGTAGGGATCGGCCGTGATGTCGTAGAGTTCTTCGCCGCCGTCCGAGTAGTGAAGGTAGCGCCAGCCCTCTGCACTGAGGCCGAAGGTGCCCGGGCGTTGGGCGTGGGTGAGCGAAATGTGGGCCCACTGCGCCAAGGGGTCCCTCAAGAGCGGGACGAGGCTGGGGCCATCGTTGTCCTTCTTGGACGGGAGGCCGCAGAGTTCGGTCAAAGTCGGGAAGAGACTGAGGAGGTTGACCGGCCGCGAGCAGATCCCTCCGGCGTTCGTGCCGCCCGGCAACCCGGGTGTCCCCGGGGGGACGCGCACGATGAAGGGCACGCGGGTGGCGGCCCGCCAGGAGGTGAACTTCTGCCAGTGTTGTTTCTCGCCGAGGTGCCAGCCGTGGTCGCTCCAGAGCACCACGATGGTGTTCTCGCGGTGTGGGCTTTTCTCGAGGGTGTCAAGGACGCGGCCAAGCATTGCATCAGCGTAGGCGATGGATGCCAGATAGGCCTGCACGCCCTGCTTCCACTGACCCTGCTTGCGGATGTGATCGAAGTAGCGATTCGGGCCGGCCCGCTTTCCGGAGTCCGGGAGATCATCCAGGTCGTCTTCCTTGTATCCGGGCGGGAGCTTCACCGACTCGAGGGGGAAGAGGTCGAAGTACTTTTTCGGAACGAACCACGGTTCATGCGGACGATAGATTCCGCAGGCGAGAAAGAATGGCTTCGCGTGCTTCGCCATCAGCTTGCCGGAGACCCAGTCCGCGACCTTGGCGTCGCCGCCGAATTCGTCATCGGTGACATCGAAGGCGTGCCAGTCGGTTTCGACATACTGCCACGGCCCGCCGCGAGGCAGGGACTTGGGACGTTTTCCCCACGGCATGTGCGGGGGGAAGGGATCTTCGGTTTCCTTCTTGGGATAGTATTCGTCCCAGGACCGGGCATCGATGAAGTAGTGGAGCATCTTGCCTGACCCACCGGACCAGTAACCATGGCGCGAAAAGTATTTCGGAAGCAACTCCGCGTCGGGAAGAACCTCCCGCATCTTCTGGCCGTTCGCGTAGAGACCGGAGAGGTGGGGCGAGAGGCCGGTCATGATGGCGGTGCGCGACGGGTTGCAGGCCGGGGCGGGGCAGTGGGCGTTCTTGAAAAGAATCCCGGAGGATGCGAGGCGGTCGAGGTTGGGTGTCTTGGCCTGCGGATGCCCCCCGAGGCAGCCCACCCAGTCGTTGAGATCATCGAGCGCGATGAAGAGGACGTTGGGACGCTCTGCTCCGCCCTCGTAGGAGGCGACCAGGAATGCGGCGGCGCAGATGAGATTGAGGACTTTCATCGATCAGGATTCTCCAGCCAGATTAAGACCAGTCCAGCCCTTCGGGCAAATTGTTCAGATTGTCGCAACCCTCGTCCGTGACGATGACGATGTCTTCGACACGGACGCCTCCCAGTCCGGTTTTGTAGAGTCCCGGTTCCACGGTCACCGCATCACCGGCGATGAGTTCGATGCCTTTGGCATCCAGAAGAGGCGGTTCGTGGACCTCCAGACCGATGCCATGTCCGGTCCCGTGATCCAGGATGGCAAGGTCGTGAGACCGCTCCTGCCCGGGGGTGACCACGGCATAGCCTGCTTCGGTGATCACCCTGGTGGTCTCAGCGTGAACGGCCATTCCGGTAGTGCCCGCTCGGATGGCAGCGATGGCGGCGCCCTTCGCGGCGACGACGGTCCGGTGCATCTGCGCGATTTCATCGGGGATTTCTCCATGCACCACGGTGCGCGTGCAATCACCGCAGTAGTGCGTGCTGCGATCAGTGGGGTAAATGTCGACAATGACGGGTTGCCCGGTGTGCAAGGGGCCTTCGCCAATGTGATGACCGATCGCGCCGTGGGCCCCGCCTGCGATTATGAACTGCGGACCATTGAACCCCTGGTCCACCAGGTAGTGATTCACCGCGGCGCGGACCCGTTCGGAGGTGAGTTCCATTCCCTCCGATAGAAGAACCCCGCCACTTCCTGCACTCGCCTTGGCGATCAGTTCGCAAGCCATTTGGATTGCTCCTTCCGTAATCGCCTGACTGTGGCGAATCATGGCGATTTCTTCCTCACTTTTCTTTCGTCGCTCAAGCACTCCCAAGGCGAGGTCGCACTCCACCGCCAGTCCGGCTTCCCCGAGGACCTGCACAAAGCTCAGCGGAAGGCTGCGATCTCCGGTCACCGTCGTGACGTCGTGTTGCTTCAGGCATTCCGCCGTGCCCTGCGCGGTTGCCACTTCCCGGTCAGCGGAGAGCCCTCCCTCCGGAGGGTAGTCCGCCGGGCAGACAATCTCATCAGCCCGCACCCCCTTCCGCGCCCGGTCCAACTCGACGTCGCGGATGATGAGGATGGTCTTTCGCTGACCGTCAGCTGAGGTGATCTCAAGGAAGGCGGCGGGATCGCCGACTTCGAAGCGCATGGCATGGAAGAGGGAGCTATTATGCTGTGATACTCCGGCGCGGATTGTTGCGTTGGCTGAACTCATGGAGGGGACGGAAATATCATGTACGCGCCATCTGCCAAGGCTGGTCGCCCCATATCTCGAGCGTTGCGGAAGGGGAGGCAGATTCCGCTAACGGGAGCGGAACAACAGGATCCTTTTTGAGCAGAATCCTGCGTAACTTAGCCATCTATCCCCATTTAAGGCAGAAAACGGCTCACCATGAGCGAGTGCCGATTGCTCGAGGAAGGGGGACGGGCGCATTTCATGACGCGCCGCTTCGATCGCACCCCCGAGGGCGGTCCGTCTTCGCCGGGCTACGCCGGGACAGGGAAGCTTCACCTGCAGACGTTGTGCGGAATCGCGCATATGGACTTCAACCAGGCCGGGGCTTACAGCTACGAGCAGGCTTTCCAGGTTGCCCGGCAACTGGGTCTCTCCCAGCCCGAGGAGGCGGAACTCTACCGCCGCGCACTTTTCAACATCCTGGCCCGCAACCAGGAGGATCACACCAAGAACATCTCCTTCCTCATGGACCGCACCGGGAGGTGGCGCCTCGCGCCGGCCTACGATGTGATCTACAGCTACAATCCCAACGGGGCGTGGACGAGCCGGCACCAGATGTCGCTGGTGGGGAAACGCGACGGGTTCACGGGCGATGACCTCCTCGCGGCCGCACCCGCCGCCAAGCTCAAGGCGCGGCAGGCGAAGGGGATTCTTGAGGAAGTGCGCGCGGCGGTGTCGGAGTGGCAACGGATCGCCGTTGAATCCGGAGTGACGGAGAAACAGGCTGGTGCGATCGCGAGAACCCACCGGATGATGTGATCTCCCTGCAAGACTCCTGCCCCTGAAACGGAAAAAAGCGCGGTCCGCAGACCGCGCTTGCTGGTGAGATCCTCGCGGCGGGACGCCACGGGAACGGCCTGCGGCGTGATGCCGCAGCTGCGTTAACCCACGCGCTCGATGAGAGCGGCTCGTTCGTCCTTGATCGCTTGGGGCAGCTTGTCTCCGACCTTGTTGAGGAACTCTTCCTGGGTGGCGAGTTCGTTCTGCCACTCTTCGGGAATGAGGGCCATGAGGGTATTCCAGTCATCTTCGGAGAAGTCGAGGCCATCGAGATTGAGCTCGCCGAACTTCGGCACGGTGCCGACGAACTTCTCTTCGCCTTCCACCTTGCCGTCAGTGCGGGCGAGGATCCACTCGAGAACGCGCATGTTCTCGCCAAAGCCGGGCCAGAGCCACGTGCCTTCGGGGCTCTTGCGGAACCAGTTGACGTGGAAGACGGCGGGGAGCTTCTCGACCTTGCTCGCGATGTCGACCCACTGCTGGAGATAGTCACCGACATGGTAGCCGATGAAGGGAAGCATGGCCATCGGATCGCGGCGGACCTGTCCGGCGCCCCCGGCGGCCGCGGCCGTCATCTCGGAGCCCATCACGGATCCGATGAAGATGCCGTGGTTCCAGCTGTTGGCCTGGAAGACCAGCGGCATGGTGGAGGCACGGCGGCCCCCGAAGACGAAGGCGTCGATGGGGACGCCGTCCGGATTCTGCCACTCGGGGTCGATGACCGGGCACTGGCTGGCGGGAGCGGTGAAGCGGGCGTTGGGGTGCGAGGACGGCGTCTCACTGTCGGGGGTCCAGTCGTTGCCCTTCCAGTCGATGAGGTGAGCGGGCGCCTCCTCGGTCATCTCTTCCCACCAGATGTCGCCATCGTCGGTGAGAGCCACGTTGGTGAAGATGGCGTTCTCCTTGAGGGAATCCATGGCGTTTGGATTTGTTTCGTAGGAGGTTCCGGGGGCGACACCGAAGTAACCGGCTTCCGGGTTGATGGCGTGGAGCTTGCCGTCGGCGTGGGGCCAGAGCCAGGCAATGTCGTCTCCCACGGTGGTGACTTTCCAGCCTTCATAACCGGCGGGCGGCACGAGCATGGCGAGGTTGGTCTTGCCACAGGCACTCGGGAACGCCGCAGTGACGTAGCGCTTTTCCCCGTCCGGGCTTTCGAGGCCGAGGATAAGCATGTGCTCCGCCATCCAACCGTTCTTCTTGGCGATGGTGGAAGCGATGCGAAGGGCGAGGCACTTCTTGCCGAGCAGGGCGTTGCCGCCGTAGCCGGAGCCGAAGGACTGAATCTCCTGCGTCTCGGGGAAGTGCACGATGTACTTCTCGTCGTTGCAGGGCCAGACCACGTCTTCATCTCCTTCCGCGAGCGGGGCGCCCACCGAGTGGAGACAGGGGATAAAGTTGCCGTGGCCATCGCGGCCGAAGTCGACGGCACCGGAGGCTTCGTCCTCGAGACGCTTGAGGACGACCGATCCGATCTTGGCCATGATGCGCATGTTGGTCACCACGTAGGCGCTGTCGGAAATCTCGACGCCGATCTTGGCGAAGGGCGAGTCAATCGGGCCCATGCAGAAGGGGATGACATACATGGTGCGGCCCTTCATGCATCCGGAGAAGAATCCCTTCAGGGTCTCGCGCATCTCGGCAGGGTCTGCCCAGTTGTTGGTCGGACCGGCGTCCTCTTCGTTTTCGGAACAGATGTAGGTGCGGCCCTCAACCCGGGCCACATCACTCGGGCTGGAACGGGCCAGGAAGCTGTTGGGGCGTTTCTCGGGGTTGAGCCGGGTGAAGGTCCCGGCCTCGACGAGGAGTTGGGTTAATTCGTCCCATTCGTCTTGGGAACCGTCACACCAGCGGACATTTTCGGGCTGGCAGAGAGAGACTATTTCGGTCACCCAGTTGATGAGGCCTTCGTGGCTGGTTGGAGCTGCGGTAGTTACTGCGTCGGACATGACGCGGCCGCTGTACAGGAAAACGCCCACCGTGCAAGGGCGGGCGTGTGCTTTTATTTAATGCGAATTTGCGGATTCTCCGGACAATCAGAGAATCGCGAATTGCCAGAACGAGCTCGCTGCGAGGTCCTTCTCAGTGGGAGTGCGGTTGAGAGCCTCTTCCAGGCCGCGAACGCGCTTCATGCCCGCCGTTCTCAGGAAGGACTCAGCCTCGAGTTCGATGACTTGTAGCCCCATATAGTAGAGGTTTTTCAGGGTGTGGACGGATTCAGGTCCAAAGGCGGTTCCGAGATGATGGCGGAGGAGATCGGCTTCCTGTTGACCGACAAAGAGGAAGGCCGGCTTGCGGCCCTGCGCGGATTTCCGGATGATGAGGGCTCGGAGGGATTCCGTATTCCAGCGGTCGAACATCCGCAGTTCCGAGCGGGGCTCGTTTGCGGATTCAGCTTTGGGGGGATTCAGCGATTTCATGGAGTTACAACAATTCTCCTAATCGCAAGGCTCGAGGGTACGAGATGCCGGTCTGACGACCGACCGGGGGCCATATTCAAAAAAAGACATAGATGTAAACTATTTGATTAATATAGTTTCGTAGATCTGCTCACTATTCTGAGAAGGCTGAAAATAATTCAGGATTTGCGCACAGGTGGGGGTTGATGGGGTGTAGTGGCTTGAGGGGTTGGGGATCGGGTGCTAGTGGTGCGGGGCGCAGATGGGATACGCCGACCGCGACTACATTCGTGAGACTTCCACGCGGCCCCCGTCGCGATTGGCAGGAGCGCCCGTGGTGAAGTGGTTGCTCTTCCTGAATCTCGGCATTTTCCTGATCGACATCATCTTTGAGGTGGGGATGAAGAGCTGGGGGGCGTTCACGGTCCCCGAGCATGAAGGAAAACTCCTCTCGGGGACGCTCCGCTTCCAGGCGGGGGTCTTTGAGAACTGGCGGGTGTGGCGAGTCATCACCTTCCAGTTTTTGCACGCCGATTTCGGCCACCTGATTTTCAATTCGATCGCGATTTATTTTTTCGGCGCTTTCGTGGAGGAGCAACTGAAGAGCCGAGCGTTCCTGGTCTTTTATCTCCTCTGTGGAATCGCAGGGGCGATGACTTACACCGGCCTGGTGCTGATTGGCTACCAAAGCTCAAGTGTGGTTGGAGCTTCGGCGGGGATCTTCGGTATCCTGGTGGTGGCTGCCATGATTGCACCCAACATGCAGGTGCGCCTCCTCCTGCCTCCGGTGACCCTCACGATGAAACAGCTGGCGCTCATTCTGCTCTTCATTGGGGCATTCGTGGTGGTGACCGGCGGCAGAAATGCGGGCGGTCAGGCCGGTCACCTCGGTGGGGCGCTGGCGGGATTCCTGATCTACAGGATTCCCTTGCTGCGGGCGCTCCTGGAAATGAGGGTGCGTTCCACTTCGAAGCAACGATCGCGACATGGGGCGCAATCGAAGAGAGCCAAGAATCAGCGCTACGAAAAGAAACTGCGTCCCAAGTCGACGATCTCAAAGGCGGAAGCCAGTGAGGTGGATCGTATTCTCGACAAGATCAACGAGCACGGGTTGCAGTCGTTGACCGAAGAAGAGCGGCTGCTCCTGACGCGGGCGGGGAAGAAGTAGGAAGCAAAGTCGAAGGTCCCCTCTTCGCCGTGGCAAGCGGATGGTCGGCTCGTCACGGCTCGTCACGGCTTGACGAAGCGAAGACGGGAGATCCGGGAGGAAAAGGCTTGGGTAATTGGGAGATTGGGTACTTGGGTAATTCCGCGAAGCGATGATGACCGATGACGAGATGATCAACTGCGCCGAGCCGGCGCGCCAAGTGGAGCGGCTGCGGACAATCATGCATCGTCTGCGGGCGCCGGGGGGGTGTCCCTGGGATGCAGAGCAGAGTCATGCCAGCCTGGTTTCCAACCTGATTGAGGAAGCCTACGAGACGGTGGACGCGATTCGCCGGGAGGACTGGGTGCATTTGGAAGAGGAGTTGGGCGACTTGTTGTTGCAGGTGGTCTTCCACAGCGAGTTGGCGCAGGAAGCGGGTCGCTACGATCTCGACGATGTGGCGCGAGGAATCTGCGACAAGCTGGTGCGGCGTCACCCGCACGTTTATGCAGAGGGCGATGCCGAGACCACCGAGGCGGTGCTCGGACGTTGGGAGGAGATCAAGCGGGAAGAGAAGGGGGTGAGCGCTGAGCCCTACCTGCATGGCGTCGGGAAGGGCCTGCCGGCGCTTTTGCGTGCAGCGAAGTTGCAGAAAAAGGCGGCCAAGGTGGGCTTCGATTGGCCGGGAGTGGAGGGGATCCTGGAAAAGATCGAGGAGGAGTTGAGGGAGGTGAAGGCCGAGCTGCCCGCGGAGGGTGGGGAAGTCACGCCCGAGCTGGAATCGGAAGTAGGCGACCTGCTCTTCGTGGTGGTGAACCTGGCGCGCAAGCTCGGGATTGATCCGGAGGTGGCGCTGGAGGGAACGAACGTGAAGTTTGAAGAGCGCTTTGCGGCGATGGAAGCGGGGTTGAAGAAGAGCGGGCGGTCGCTGGAGGAGGCAAACCTGGGAGAGATGGAACGCGGATGGCAGGTGGCCAAGGGAATGGAGTAATCAGGGTTCGCGCCTGGCAAGTTGGATTCTGCGCCGCCTTCCCCGGAGGATTTGCGCGAAGGCTTGCGTTGTGGCGAAAGGCAGTGATTTTTGGGTGACATGGATTTGGACGCGCTCAGAGCTGCCCTCGCCGCCTCGCCGGATAACATTCCACTGCTTCTCCTGACGGCCAAGGCCTACCAGGACCAGTTTGAGTTGGAGGAAGCGGCGAAGCTCATCGGGCATGTGCTGGAAATCGAGCCGGATAATGCCCTGGGCGGGACGGAGCAGGCGCGCTTGCTCGACCTTGACGGCAAGACCTCCGAGGCCATCGTGCGCCTCGATGCGCTCACCGCGCAGCATACGGAGTGTGGCAAGGCGTGGCTTTTGCGCGCGCATCTTGCACTCAAGGAAGGAGAGGCCAACGAGGCGCGCTCCTATTACGATTCCGCGGTCCGCTGCAATGGCGAATTGCGCGATGACGATCTGCTGGAGCGCATTGTGAAGTCGGGCGGCATGAACAGTGAGCGGGGCGACAAGCGCATGGCGGTGACCTCCAGTGGGCAGTTCGTGGAACGTGAATGGGACGACAATGAGATCGACGACGACGACGTCGCTTCCATGGATCGGGTGACCGCAAACGAACTGGATCTCGAGTTTCGCATCAGGACCGACATCACCTTCGACGAGGTAGGGGGGATGGACGCGGTGAAGGAAGACATCCGCATGAAGATCATTTACCCGATCCAGAAGCCGGAGCTCTTCAAGGCCTACGGAAAGTCGGCGGGAGGCGGGGTGCTCCTCTACGGCCCGCCCGGATGCGGAAAGACGCTGCTGAGCAAGGCCACGGCCGGTGAAATCAAGGCCAGCTTCTTCTCGATCGGCCTCCACAACGTGCTCGATATGTACGTCGGGGCGAGCGAGGGGAAGCTGCACAAGATCTTTGAACTGGCGCGGAGGAATGCGCCCTCGGTTCTCTTCTTTGACGAGATTGATGCGCTTGCGGCCGATCGGCGCGACATGCGGCAGTCGTCCACCCGTGGATTGATCAATCAGTTCCTTGCCGAGATGGACGGGGCGCAGGGAGAGAACGATGGGGTCCTGATTCTCGGGGCCACCAACGCCCCGTGGCATCTCGACGCAGCCTTTCTCCGTCCCGGTCGTTTCGATCGCATGGTCTTCGTTCCGCCTCCGGACGAAGTGGCGCGCGCAGAGATCGCTGAGATTCACTCCCGCGAGAAACCGGTGGTGCAATTTGACGCGGCGGCCCTGGCGAAGAAAACGGAAGGCTTTTCCGGCGCCGACCTGCGCGCAGTCTTTGATCTCGCGGTGGAGGCCACCCTGCAGGAGGCGATGAAGCGCGGTGAGGTGGTTCCGGTTTCCGGCAAGATCCTTCTCAAGACCACCAAGAAGGTCAAGCCGAGCACCCGCAAGTGGTTCGAGAGCGCGAAGAATTACGCCCTCTATGCGAATCAGAGCGGGTTCTACGACGACGTTCTGGAGTATCTCGGTCTCAAGAAATGACCGCCTTTATTCGTGCGATCCAGCTCCGTGACCTGCATCGCCATGAAGAGGCGGTATCCTTGTTCATTCAGCATCTCACCGAGTATCCCGAAGATGCCGAGGGGCACGCGCAGTTGGCGCTTACCCGGCTGGAGATGGCGGGGGAGCGGCGCCGGGCCCTGGAAGCGATCGATTCGGCGGTCGGCCTGGAAGCCGACAACGCGCTCTACCATGCCTATCGTTCGCTGATCCTTTCGCGACTCGACCGGGATCGCGACGCCGTTCAGGCGGCCGAGGCTGCGATCGGGCTCGATCCGGAGCAGGTGGTTGGCTGGCTTGCGAAGGCGAGCGCGCTGAGCTCAAGGAGCGAGTGGGCGGGCGCGGAGGCCGCGGCGGTGCTAGCCCTGGAGTTGGACCCGGACAACGCCAATGCGCAGAACCAGTTGGCGATGATCCTGCGGGCGCAGGGGAAACTGGAGGCCGCAGATCGTGGGACAGGGCGGCGCCTCGCGCGCGACCCGGAAGATCCCATGGCCCATGCCAATGCGGGCTGGTCGGCCCTGCAGCGCCGGGATGTGGTGGTGGCGGAGAAGCACTTTCGGGAGGCGCTGCGCCTCGATCCGGAGTTTGAGTATGCACGGGTAGGGCTCCGGGAATCGTTCAAGGCGCGCTCGGGATTCTACCGACTCTTCCTGCGCTGGATGTTTTTTCTCCAGCGCTTTTCGCAGGGACAACGGATCCTGATTTTCATCGGGATCTACCTCGCCTTCAAGTTTGGGCGGGTGATCCTGGCGCAGGTCCACCCGGTGGCGGTTGCCGTTCTGGTGACCGTATACCTCGTGCTGGTTTTCAGCTCCTTCCTGGCCTCCGGGGTGTCGCACTTCCTTCTCTTGCTGGACCGCAATGCTCGCTTTGCCCTCAACCGAGGTGAGAAACTCGATGGTCTCTTTGTCGGCGGAGGATTCCTCCTGGGGTTTGTCCTCGTCATCCTGGGATTGACGGTAGCGGCCATTCCTTTCGGGGTGACCATGATTGGCGGAGCACTGATGGTCGGAGCGATTCCGGGCGCGATGTTCTTTACCAATGATTCCCGGGAGGGACGGCTGGTCTTCGGAGGATGCCTCGCCTTCGTTTACCTCACGGGCGTGTTTTGCCTGGTGCAGGACCTGCGCACCGGCGATGCCCTGACCTCGCCCGCGGGACTGATGGTCGTCCTGGCGGTGATCTCCTCGGCGCTGTGCACCTGGTTGTCCATGCTGCCACGTCTGCACAAGGGACCGAGCGAGTAGGATCGGTGCCTCGGTGGGAGCGACCTGCTCATCGGGACTCGGCGCTGCTCAAGAACAGACTGTCGCTACTCCTTCTCGCGGAACGACTGGATGATCTCGAGTGCGGATTCGCGAATCTTGTCGGGGAGGGGACTGGGGAGCGCCGCTTGCATGATGACGACCGTATCCTTGGCGTCGATGAGGACGAGGTAGTAGCGGAACTTGATGGTGTCCTTGCCCAGCTTGGCTTCCACCGGGATGACGCCGAAGACGGCCGGTTTTCCGTCGAAGGTCTGCGTTTTCCCCTTCACCTCGGCGGTCACCACCAGGCCCGATTTTGCGAGGGCCTTCACCCTGCTCTCGAGAGTGCCCTGCAGGTTGGCCTTATGATCCTTGGCGACCGCCAGTTGGTAGACGGAGAAGGTTCCGTTGCCGTCCGGTGCGTTGCGGTAGAGAATATTGCCATCATCCGGCCCGTTGCCCTTCTTCCATTCGGCCGGGATCTCGATCGAGAAACGATCCTTTGCGAACTTCACCTTCTCGGCGTGAGCAGGAAGAGCGAAGGCTGCGAGAAGCAAGAGGTGGACGACAGCGCGCATCCCCAGCAATTACGCCTTCATCGCTCCTTGCGCTAGCGAAATCGTGGCCTGGGATGGCCCGCGGAGGGGGAATTGCGGCGATCTCGCGTCGCGCCGGCGAGGGCGGAGGACCAGCTGGTGGTCGCCCAAAGAAAAAGCCCCGCTTCATTGCGGGGCTTGGGAGATCGAAGGTTGGTCGGGATGGAGAGGTCCTACTCGCCCAGGGCATAGCGCACGAAGCGCCGCACGGTGAGGGTGTCGCCGAGATCCTTGCCCTTGGCCTCGAGGAGGTTGGCGATGCTGACATCGGGATCCTTCACAAATCCCTGCTCCAGCAGGCACCTCTCGGAGTAAAACTTGCCGAGCTTGCCCTCGACGATCCTGTCGAGGATCTCGGGGGGCTTTCCGCTGTTCTCCATCTGCTTGCGGAAGAGATCCTTCTCGGCCTCCACCAGGTCGACCGGGATGTCTTCGCGGGCGAGACCGGCGGGGGCGGAAGCGGCGATGTGGAGGGTGAGGTCCTTCACCACTTCGCGGAAGCCATCATCGGCGGTGGAGGCATCGTTTTCACACCCGACTTCGAGGAGGACTCCGACTTTGCCACCAAGGTGAATGTAGGAGGCCACCACCCCGGAGCCATCCACATCAAAGCGTGTCATGCGGCGGAACTGGAGGTTCTCGCCGAGCTCCATGACTTTGGCCTTCACAAAATCATCGATTGTTCCATCACCGTGGGAAACGGCATTGGCAGCGTCGAGGTCGGCGGCGCCGGAGGCAGCCACCGCGTCGATCAGGTCGGAGATGAAGTCCTGGAAGATCTCGTTCTTGGCAACGAAGTCGGTCTCGCTATTTACCTCGACGAGAATCCCGTGCTTGCCGTCTGCGTCGATGTGAGCAGCCACGACCCCTTCCTTGGCGGCGCGGTCAGCCTTCTTGGCGGCCTTGATCGCGCCTGCCTCACGGAGGTGCTTGATTGCGCCTTCGATATCGCCCTCGGATTCCTGGAGAGCCTTCTTGCACTCCATCATACCCGCATTGGTGCGGTCGCGGAGTTCCTTAACCTGGGTTGCAGTGATAGCCATGGTGGGAAATAGATGTTGAAAATGAGACCAGGGCGAAGAGGGCCGCCGACCTCGAACTCCGGCTTCAGATTGCTGGATTTACCCTTTGGTCGCGACCACGATGGAATCCACCAGGTTTTGGAGGATGATGCGCACGGAGCGGATCGAGTCATCGTTGGCGGGGATGGGATAATCGATGATGGAGGGATCTCCGTTGGTATCGATGACTCCGATGATGGGGATGCTGAGACGACGAGCTTCGGCCACTGCGATGGACTCTTTGGCGGTGTCCACGATGACAAGAGCGCTGGGAAGGGTGTCCATGTCGCGCACCCCTTGAAGGTTGCGCAGGAGCTTGTTCTTCTCGCGGTTGAGGGCGGCCAGCTCCTTCTTCGACATGGCCTTGTACTCGGGTGCCTTTTCGATGCCTTCGAGATACTTGAGACGCTCGACCGACTGACGGATGGTGGCGAGGTTGGTGAGGGTGCCACCGAGCCAGCGATGGTTGACGTAGTATTGACTGGAAGCTTCAGCAGCTTCGCGCACGGCTTCCTGGGCCTGCTGCTTGCAGCCCACGAAGAGAATCTTGCGCTTCTTGCCGGCGATTTCCGAGATGAAGTCGGAGGCCTTGTCGAGGCAGCGGACGGTTTCCTCGAGGTTGATGATGTAGATGCCGCCCTTGTCCTTCATGAGGTAGGGGCGCATCCCGGGATTCCACTTGCGGGTCTGGTGTCCGTAGTGGACGCCCGCCTCGACCATTTCCTTAACGAGTTCGTTGATCATTCTCTGGGTCCTCCGTTAATTCACAGAGGCTCTGGTTGTCTTGGAGCGCCCGCCGCCTGAGTTCCTTCGGCTCTCCGTTATTCTTCCAGCGGCACGGGGAAGGGGCGGGGGATTTATGGGATGAGGCCTTGAATGGCAAGGATTTTCGCCAATCCCCCGGATCCGGGGGAAAGTGGACGGCCTCCGGGAGGCAGGGTGGAGACGGGCCACAATCAGGTTTGTATCCTGTACACGGACCACTCTACACTGATACCATGACGGAGCGGGAGCAGGCTGCGGATCATCTGAAGGTGATCAGGTCGTTGATGGAGCGGGCGACGGTCTACCGCACGATTTCGTGGCCAACCGCGCTCTTCGGGGGCTCTCTGGCGGTAATTTTGTCCTCCCTCATCTTCCTTCGGGAGCAGGCCGCGATCAATAGTGGTGAGAATGAGAAAATGATCACAGAGCGGGCCTGGGTGATTTGCTGGGTGGTCGCCCTCATTCTCACCGCGCTCTTCAATGCCTTTCTCATTTCCCGAAAATCCAAGCGCGAGGAGCGGGTCTTTTTCTCGCCGGGGCTCAAGTTGGCCTTGCGCTCCTTCGTGCCGCCCATGCTCGCTGGTGGCATCATGGGAACCGGGCTCACCCTCTCGGAGACAGCGGCGATCGGGGCGGCGATCTGGGTCATTTGCTACGGGCTGGCCCTGCTCGCCACTCGAAGCCTCGCGCCGAAGTCGATCCCCCGGCTGGGCTGGGCCTTCCTCCTCGCGGGGATCGCATCCTTTGCCTACGCTTGGAGCGATGGGGCCAATCCCCTGCCGGGGATGGGGGCGACCGACCACATGGAGAGCCCGATCTTGGAGGCCAACCTCATCATGGGACTTTTCTTTGGAATATTTCACCTGTCTTACGGATTGATCGTGTTGAAGACCGGTGGGCAAGGGGCGGAACCCGCAGTGGAGAAGTGAGCCTGCCTGGCGCCATCGCCGATGATTGACTTTTCCAAGCTCGACAAGGTCATCCACGAGAAAAGCCGCCTCGGGATCGTGACGCTCTTGGCGTCCCGGAGTGAGCCGTGGCCTTTCCAGGACCTGAAGGCCGAGCTCCAGATGAGCGACGGCAATCTCATCACCCACCTGCGGACCCTGAACAAGTCGGACTATGTTGACTCTGAAAAGATCGACGGGAAAGGACGGCCGCAGACTCATTACCATCTGACCATCGCCGGTCGGAAGGCGTTTTTGAAGTACCTCGCCATCCTGGAGGAGATCGTAGATCTGGGGAGATAGGTGAATTGTGGTTGGCTCGCGGACAGCGATCACGAATTCCCACAGCCGAGTAACTTTTCTTGAACATTTGCTGATTGAAGGGGTCTTACTTTGTGGTGCAAAGCTTTGTAACGGAGCCCTTACCTGAACATGAGCATGCGATTTCAGATTCTGTTGGCGGAGCACTATGGCATGTGCTTTGGAGTGCGTGATGCCCTCGAAGCGGCGGAGGCCCTGGCGGCCCAGCGAACGGCGACGATTCTTGGCGAACTTGTGCACAACGAAGTGGTGCAGCAACGACTGACCGAGGCGGGCGCGCGAGAAGGAGATCTCGATGCGACCAGTGCGCAGACCCACGATGTGATCGTGACTGCCCACGGGGTGGCGGATCGTGACCTGAGGAGGTGGCGGGAGGCCGGCTACCGTGTGACCGATACAACGTGTCCCCTCGTGCGCAAGGCACACCTCGCGTTGGCGGAGCTGGTGGCGCAGGGTTGTAGGCCGGTCGTGATCGGAAAGAAGGGGCATGTCGAAGTGCGCGGGCTCATTGGGGATTTTCCCGGGGCGCATGTGGTGTTGTCCGCCGAGGAGGTGGAGAGTCTTCCGTTTGCAAAACGCTTTGGGGTGGTGGCGCAGACCACCCAGCCGAGCGATCGGGTTGAGATCCTGTTAGAGAGAATCCGGCGGCGTCATCCGAAGGCCGAAGTAATCTTCAAGGACACGGTTTGTCATCCCACCAAGGCGCGCCAGAATGCTCTCGAACGCCTGTGCGACTCGGCAGAGTTTGTCATGGTGGTCGGTGGCCGGAACTCCAACAACTCGTGGCAACTGGTGGAAAAGGCACGCAAGAGAGGGTGTCGGGCAGAGCGCGTGACCCGGGCGGAAGATGTCCGTGAGCACTGGCTCCTCGGAGCGAAGGTGGTTGGGGTGACAGCGGGAACCTCCACCCTGGAGGAGAGCGTGGAGGAGGTGGTTCAACATCTCCAGGCCCTGGGAGGCACCCGGATCGTCCAACCTTGGCGAAAATCGGCCTGAAATCCCGCCCTGCAGCGCAGGACATTTTATCGCCAAATCCGGGCGGGAAACCGCAACCGACGAAGAGTGAGGGAGTTAGTTCCCTGAACGGGCGACTCTGAAACAATTGATCTGGAGCGGGAATTCGCAAAGGATAGGGTTCCCGCAACGTAATTCTATTCGTGAAGCCAACGATTCTCCTTTGCCTTGCAGCCCTCGCTCTCCCCATGGGGGCGGAACCGGAAAAGCTCAGTGCCCTCGATGCGCAGTTGCTCCTCGAGAGACTCAAGGAACTGCGCGAGGGTTCCGATCAACGCATTGGCGAGCGCTTCAAGGTCGCACACAGCGCCTTTCGCTCTGCGATCCAGACCGATGGGGCCGCGCACGATCTTTACCTGAAGTGTGTCGAGAAAGTCCAATTTGAGGATGAGAAGCGGAAGTCACAGGATTTCCGCGATTGGAAGCGGCGGCATAAGGATCGCACCGACTCCCCCGCCTTCCGCCGTGCGCTGCGTCACCAGTTGAATTGGTTGCTCCTGACCATCGAGGCCGCTTCTGAGCCGGGCAAGCGGAACGAGCTCTGGCCCAAGGCGATGGAACGCATCGACTTGATCTTTAAGGACGCGGATGACTTGGATGGTGCGCAGGGACTCCTGCGGCAAGATGTCTTGGATACCGTCTACGCCACCGCCTACGGGGTGAATGGCATCAAGCTGGAGGACTGGCCGACGGCTCCGCTGCAGCTCTCGATTGTTTACGAACAGCTCATTCTTCCTCCACTTCGCACTCCGCGCAGACTGGGCGAACTGCGCCAGGCTTGGGAGAAGCGGATCCTGCACGAAGGGTCCGTTCACTCCTTGTGGGGCCGTTCCGCCAGGGGATTGGGCGGCCGCCAGGTGCGGCCGGCTGAGCTGGATCGCTTCCTCGCCGAGCGCCGTCCCCAGCTGCAGTGGGAGATGGAATTGGATCTCTTCAATGCCGGTGACCAGAAGGGGGCAGCGTTGCGCATGTTGCAGCACATCGAGAAGAACGTTGCGCACGAGAATTGCGCCGAGTGGATCGTTGATTTCCAAGAGATTGTGCGCGTTTCGTCCGCCCCGACCCCGACCCCGACCCCGACCCCCGTCCCGGAGGAAGGGGAAGTCGTGAGCCCGGCCACGGAGGTCAAGGAGAAGGTCGTGCCGAAGAAAAAGCCGGCCTCCTAGGTCCCGCTAGTAATTCCGCCTGAAGCGGTTGTCGGGTGGCGGAGCCGGGCCGGTCTTGAGGTTTGCGACTTTGAGATAGGCAAAGTCCTGTTTGTCGATGCGTTCGTAGCCGACCGTGCCCGTGACCTTGATCCAGGTCTTGTCGGCAAGATCGGGGAGCGGGCCCTCGAATTCGAGCGCGAGCCCGAGCACTTGGGCATCGGCTGCGCAGCAAGTCATGAACACGCGGTAGAGCCGCTTGCGATTCCCCTTGGGATTGAGCTTGGAATCTTCCTCGATGAGGCGCCCCTCCAGTTCCGCGGGCAGGCCCTCGTAGGCTTTCATGATCTCCTCGTCACCCGCGGACCAGTAGAGCTCGGTGATGGTGAGTTGGTAATTGCCCTCCGCGGTCCTGGGCGTGGTCTTTTCAAGGAGTGCCCGGGTGAAGGGTTCGCGCTTGGAGGAAAAGAGCGAAGAACGTGACGACCGTTTCTTGTAGAGTCCCTTCCAGGTGAGCGCCTTGGTGGAATACTCGTGATTCGTGAACCCGCAACAAAGGGCCACCGGCAAGACCATGAGGAGAATCGCCGCCACCGGGTTTTGATCGTGATGATCGTGCCCATTGCCGTGGTCGTGGTGGTCGTGATCGCAGCCCAGCACGCGTCCGGCATGGAGAAGATTGAAGGCTCCCAGCACAATCATGGCGAGTCCACCGATGAGGGAGACGAGGTGGAAGGAGGAGCTGAGATACTTCGAGATCAGTCCGCTGGAGTAGAGATACACCGGCACCAAGCCCCACGCGATGGTGGCGAGGCTGAAGATGACCTGGGTGATGGTGGTTTTCATGCTACTCCCTGCGACGTCGGCGTTGAGTTAACACGCCAGCCGCCTCCGGGGCAAGGAGACCAGTGAGCTGGGCTCAGGAATCCGCCCAACCTGGACGGTCCGAGTTGCACCAGCTGGCAGCGGCCTCTTTCATCCTCCCGCCCGGAGCACGGGGAACGCTCCTACCGCCCCATCCTGGGAATGGGCACGTCGCTTTCAAAGAGCGGTTCCATGAAGACGCTGATGGCGCCGATCGTGATGAACAAACCGATGGCCAGGTAGAGGATGAACTTCTTGGTGAGAATGGTGGAATAAAGGAAGAGAAGTTTGACATCCATCATGGGCCCAAAGACGAGGAAAGCGAGGCGGGCACCGTGGCCGAATGCGTCGAGAGTGGCTGCGATGAAGGCGTCGGAGGTGCTGCACAAGCTCAGGAGGAAGGCCAGTCCCATCAGGGCGGCGGGTGCTCCCCAGGTGCTGTCGGCGGTCCCGTCGATGATGTCACGCAGCGGAACCGCATTGTTGTCAAAGGGCGGCGGAGTGTTCACCACTGCCACGATGGTGATGCCGATCGCAAAGTAGATCCCCACATCCACGAAGTCCCGCATTGCGGCGCGGAGTGCCATGATCAGGTTGTTGCCCTTGCCGCTATCCTCGTGCTCGTGCTCGTGGTCATGGTCATGCACGTGCTGCTGCTCGTGTTCATGCTTCGCATCGCGCGCGGCCTGGATCTCGTCGAGTTCGTCCGCGATCCTGGGTTTCAGGATGGCGCGGACGGGAATGCGCAAGAGGATGAGTCCGACGAAGACTGCGATGACGTAGCCGAAGAGAAGGCGCGAACCAGCCATCTCGGCTGGCATAATCTTGAAGGCGCTGGCGGTGCTGAGCGCGGTCACCGGGTTGACGATGGGAGCGGCCAGCATATAGGTGATGGCGCAGGCGGGAGAGAGGCCCTTCTTGACGAGGCGGCGGATGACAGGGACCACCGCACATTCGCAAACCGGAAAGATGATGCCGAGGAAGCCGCTTACTAGGATGGCATGCGAGCGGTTGCGCGGCAGGAGGCGATCCATCGCCCCGGCGGGCAGGTAGACGTCGATGAAGCCACTGATGATCGTCCCCAGGAGGATGAAGGGCGCACCTTCCACCAGGATCGAGAGGAACAAGAACGAGAAGTCCGGGAGCCAAACGTTGAATATGTTCTCGAACACAGCGCCGGAATCAAAGGGACAGGCCGGTGCCCTGTCAGCGATTTTCGCTAGAAAGTGACCGCACTAGGGCATGTTTGAAAATTGTGTCGCGCCGCGGCACCTGTGATTTGGCTGAAAAAATGCGGCGATCGCCGGTCGCGGTTGGATGGTGCCCCAGAGGGCGGCGGCCCCTTTCGCTGCAGGCTTCGTTCCAGCTTCCACGAAGGTCTCGACCTACTCATTCGCTGCGCCTCGCCTGCAGGGAAATGGTCTCGCCGCGCGACACGGCTCATTTTTCAAACATACCCTAGGGCGCGAGAATCGGGGGGAACTGGGGAGTGGCGTCATCGACTGGCAGGCCGCGGCGCAGGACCACGATGCGGCAGGAGATCTCGCCTGCCTGGAAAAGAACCTTGGCCTGCTCTGGTTGGATGCAGCAAAAGGTGGCAAGGGGGTCACTTTGCACCGCCATGGGCGCCACCACGGTCGCCGCGATGCGTCGAGTCAGTCCCAGCCCGGTGGCTGGATCGATGATATGGGAGTAGCGCACCCCATCGATCTCGACGAACTGGTTGAGGTCGCCCGAGGTGGAGACTGCGCAGTTGGCGACCTGGATGACCTGTTCCAGATCGGGACCGAGGGTTTTGATGGCGACTCCCCAGCCGGTTCTTCCTGGTGGCGGAGCCCCCAGCCGGATGTCGCCGGCGATGGCGACGAGCGCGATGTAGATTCCGTGCAGGTTGAGAACGTGCATCATTTCATCCGCCGCGAAGCCCTTTGCGATACCCCCAAGGTCCAGGAGCATCCCTTCTTTTTTCAGGACCACGAACTTGTTCTCGAGGTCGACTTCGAGGTTCACCCAGTTGGCGGCCTGGCGGGCGCTTGCGAGTTGGTCGGGATTGGGGAGCTCCTTCCTTCTCTTTGACCTGCGCCAGAGCTTGGTGAGGGGACCGAAGGTCGGATCAAAGGCGCCCTCGGTGAGCTCGGCGGTGGTGCGGGCGTGGGCGAGGACCGCCGCGAGCGTGGGCGAGACCGGGATCTCCTGGTCGATGGGCCCCCTCGAGAGCCTCATGAGTTCGCTCTCCGGATGGTAGTCGGTGCAGATCGCGGCGATTTCTTCACCCCGTTGAAAGGCGGCTTCAATGGCAGCGTGGCCCGCTTCCTTATCGGCTGTGTAGAGCACGATTTTGCCCATCGTGCCCATGATCGGGCGGTCCCCCGACGGGACCCTGAAGAGCTCAATGAGGGGTGGATTGCGTTCCTCGCGATCGCGGGCGTTCTCTCGAAATCCGAACCACCACGCTGCGAACCCCAGCCCCAGGGAGATCAGAAGGAGGAAAATCCTTCTGGAAAACCGGCGGGGGCGCGATATGCGTTGAGTCATGAAGCGAGGACTTTTGACACTCCTGGCCGGTCTCGGTTCGATCTTTGGCCTGGAAACGACGATGGCGGAGACGCTGGAGATTGGCAAAGCAGTTCCCGAGGTGGAAGGAAAGAACCACAAGGGCGAAGTGGTGAAGCTGCACGAGGCCGCCGCCAAGGGTTGGGCTCTCTTCTTTTTCTACCCGAAAGCCGCCACCCCGGGATGAACGAAACAAGCGTGTAGTTTGCGGGACGCAAACGAGGAATTGCAGAAGATCGGCGTGAAAATCTTCGGGGTGTCATTCGATTCAGTGGCGAGCCAGGAAGCCTTCGCGACAAAGCAGAAACTTCCCTATGATTTGATTGCCGACGTTGAAGGCAAGGTAGTGAAAGCCTTCGGCGTGCCCAGTCGCGGGAAGTTCGCTTCGCGGCAGGCCTACCTCTTCAAGGACGGCAAGTTGGCGTGGAAGGATGAGAAGGCATCCACGACCAAGCAGGCCGAGGATGTCTTGAAGGCGATCGAGCAGAAGAAGTAGCGCGTGAGGCCCGGTCGGAAGGACCGTGTCAAGAGGGCGAGGTTTCTAGCCTGTGCTAGAGATCTTCCGCATTTCGCTTGGGCTCCCACCAGTCCGTGTTCCAGTAGAGATGCATTTCTGCGGGAGTAGGCGTCTTGAGCGGGCGCACGATGCGGAATCCGATGTGCTGGCCGTCGGTGTGATACCAGATGCTCTTGGGCACCTGGGGATCGGTGTCTTTCCAATCGTTGATGGAGTGCAGGCGGGCTGCGCTGCGGCATTCATCCTGGTCCTGGTCCCAGGAGCCGCCCTTCACGATGCGCGGATAGCGGGTGATGGGAATGTTCCAGGGATTGAGCGCGCCGTCAGCAATACCCTTGCGGTAACCATCGGTGAATCCGTCGAGGACCCACTCCGCGACGTTGCCATGCATGTCGTAGAGGCCCCACGGGTTGGGCTTCCTGGTGGCCACCGGGTGGTAGATGAACTCGGAGTTGTAGCCGTGCCAGGCGTAGTCATCGAGCTTCTTGACGTCGTCGCCGAAGTGGTAGGCGGTGCTCGTTCCGGCGCGGCAGGCATACTCCCACTCGGCCTCGGTGGGGAGGCGGTAGAAGTGACCGGTCTGGGCGGTGAGCCACTGGCAGAACTTGGAGGCTGCATGGTGCGTGGTGCACATCGCGGGATAGTTGAGATCGGAGGGCAGTTCCCCACTCAGGAACATGTCGTGATACTGCGGGGTGGGCTGCGAGACCACATCGACCATGTTGTTGTGATCCCCGCGGGCGAGTGAGTCCTGAACTGCCTTGGTGCGGTTCTTGCCCTTGACCGTGATGACCGCCTTGGCACCTGCGGCGAGCAGGGTGCCATCCTTGTTGCGGGCAACGCCGTTCTCGTAGAATGGCTTGTAGAGGGACCAGGGGATCTCGGTCTGTCCAATCCAGAAGGGCTCGACCACCACCTTGCGCAGCGGGCCTTCGTCGTCCTCGCGGTCCGCTTCGCCGTCGGGTGAGCCGATGACAAACTCGCCACCCTTGATCACGACCAGCTTGTACTTGGCGCCGTCGGCGCGGGGGACGGTCTCGTCATAGTCCTTCATCTCGCCCGCCGCGGACGGTCCGCCTTTCTTGGCCACGATGTCGTGGATGTTCTGGCTGACGAACATCCGGTTCATGGAGGGGAGTTGGTACTGGGCCGGGGTGGGAGTAGTGTTGGTGAACTTGGCGGGGGCCTTCATGGCCGGAACGGTCGCGGCGTCCTTATCGGCCACCGGCTTTTCTTCGCCGGACGCGATGAAGACTGCGGCGAGTCCCGTGCCAAGGGCGATCGGGAGGAGGAATCGGGTAGGTGTCATGAATTGTCGGGGGGTGAGAATGAAAGGCGACCGGACCGTCACGGGCCCGGCCGCCGAAAACGAGAGGTCGCCTAGCCTTTCACCAGCTTGTCGATGCCGGGGATGGCCGGGGCCGGGATGGGCATCTTGCCGTCGAGGGGCGGGTTGTCCGGAGCCTGGTCTTCCTTGGTGGCCCAAAGATCGTCCCAAGTGACACGCTGACCGGTGTGGGCCGCTTCACGGCCGAGAATTCCCGTGGCGGTCGACTTGGCCATGAACTCACCGGAGTTGATGATCTTGCCCGCCCGCAGGTTGGCAAAGAACTCGTTGTGGCAGGTCTGGTACATGTTCTGTTCCACGCCCTTCTCGGCGCGATACTTCCAGGTCGTCTTGCCGGCCGCGTCCTTGACCGAGCACTTCCAGGGGCCGATCACAGTGCCGTCTTCGCAGATGATGCGGGAGACGTTTTCGTTGAAGCTGTTGCTGAACTGACGCTGCTGGATCTGGCAGAAGATGTTGCCGGGGTACTCGTAGGTGATCGAGTAATTGTCGTAGACATTGCCGGGATCGCGACGCTGGGCGCGGCCGCCGTTACCGAAGGCCGCAATGGGGGCGACGTCACCCATGGCCCAGGCCATCTTGTCGACGGCGTGGATGCACTGCTCCATGAGGGGTCCGCCGGAGAGCCACTCGAAATTGATCCAGCTTCGCAGTTGCCACTCGACGTCACCCATGCCCTCAGGCTTCACCGCGTCGGGCGTGAGGGCGCGCACGGTGCCCCCGAGGTAGGTTCCCACGAAGCTCGTGATGCGGCCCAGTTCGCCTGCGAAGGCCTTGCCGAAGGCCACCCGGTTGGCGGGGCTGTAGCGCCAGCAGAATCCGTGTTGGATGGCGAGATTGTTGGCAGTCGCGATCTTGGCGGTCTCCATCACGTGGTGAATGCCCGCCATGTCGATCGCCATGGGCTTCTCGGCGAAGACGTGCTTGCCCGCCTCGATGCACTTGCGGAGCATCATGGGGCGGTAGCCTGGAGGGGTGGCCATCAGGACGACATCGACGTCGGAGGCAGCGAGTTTCTCGAAAGCATCCAGTCCGGTGAACTGGCGCTTGGGGTCAACCTCCACCCGCTCCTTGCCGTATTTCGCCGTGAGCGTTGCGAGGGGAGCCTTGATCTTCTCGGGAAATGCATCGGCCATCGCCCAGAGCTTGACCTTGTCATCAGATGCCAGGGCCTGGTTGGCTGCGCCGGTGCCGCGGCCGCCACAACCAATCAAGCCAATCTTGATGGTGTTGCTGCTGCCGATCTCGGCCCGGCCGATGTGGGGAAAACCCACTACGGCGGCGGTAGTGCCGGCCGCGGTGGTGGTTTTCAGGAATTTACGTCGGGTGGAATTAGTCGCTTCGCTCATGGCTATCTTGTGTGCGGCTACGGTAGGGTCTCCACTCACCCTTTCAAGGATTTCTGCCTATACCAGCCGAAGGTGGCAATAATGGTTTTCACCGTCAGGATCCCCACGAAGCGGTATAATAAGGGTGATCGGAGACGCCCGGCAGGCAGCATTGCCCGGGCCGCGCTTTCGGTCTTGCGGGGGCGGGGGCCAATCCCTCAAATGCCCCGCTAACAACACGAACTACCCATAATGTCCGATCTCCGCTCCGCCAACACGTACAAGATCTCGATCATGATGTTCCTCCAGTTCTTCACTTGGGGGGCTTGGTTCGCGACCTTGGGGCTGTGCTTGGGGAGTAATGAGTTTGGAGATTTCGCTGGCGGAGCCTATGGCTCGGCACCGCTGGGAGCCATGATCGCGCCGCTCTTTCTCGGGTTGATCGCGGATCGCTTCTTCCCCTCTCAGAAGGTGATGGGAGTCCTCTTCCTGATTGGTGGAGTGCTGCTCCTCTTCATCCCGGGAGTGGCAGCCGGCGGACCGGAGAAGGGCAAGCTCATGACCACCCTGATGCTCGGCAACATGATTTGCTACATGCCGACCCTCGGCCTCGGGAACTCGATTGCCTTCGCGAACCTCGATCGGATGGCCTTTCCGAAGGTCCGGGTCTGGGGAACGATCGGCTGGATCGTGGCTGGCCTCTCGGTGGGAATCCTCGGGTGGTCGGCGAAGTTTGACATGTTCTATCTGGCTGGTGGCGCCTCACTGGCGCTGGGGGTTTATTCCTTCTTCCTCCCGCATACTCCCGCTCCTGCCAAGGGCGAACCGGTCAATGTTCGCGCCCTCCTCATGGTTGACGCCTTCGGACTCTTCAAACGACCAGCCTTCGCAGTCTTCATGATCTGCTCGATGCTGATTTGTATCCCGCTCGGCTACTACTACGGGACGATGAGCAACTACCTCGGGAATACCGGATTTCTCCAACCGGCCTCCACCCTGACGATCGGGCAGATGTCGGAGATCTTCTTCATGCTCCTCATCCCCTTCTTCTTCCGGAAGCTGGGCGTGAAGTGGATGATCCTGGTCGGCATGCTGGCGTGGGTTACCCGCTACCTCCTCTTCGCCTTCGGTGCCCCTGATCAAGTGGTCTGGATGATTCTGCTCGGGGTGGCGCTTCACGGGATCTGCTATGATTTCTTCTTCGTGACCGGCTTCATGTATACCGACAAGGTGGCGCCCAAGAAGATCAGGAGTCAGGCGCAGAGTATGCTGGTGTTTTTCACCCAGGGACTCGGGTTGTATATCGGATACGCGATGGCATTCAGCGTCATGTATCAAGGGCCGCAGAAGGTTTTCTGGAGGGACGTCGACTTTAGTAACCTGGGCGACGGAGTGACCAAGTTCGGCGAGCTCGACGGCGCGATCAAGGAAGCTCGGGTGGCAGAGGATCCCGGCGTCTTCGAAAAGTTGGGACAGATGTTCTCGGTGAAGATGCCGGACGGTGTTGAGGGCTCCCTGCTCTCAGACACCATGGCGCAGTGGAAGTCCTTCTGGATGTTCCCCGCCATCATGGCAGCGGTCGTTGCGGTGATTTTTTTCGTGGCTTTCTGGGACAAGATCAAGGTCACCGAGGACGACGATGAGTCCTCCTCCGAGTAAGTAGCCAGCTTCGGAAGACTGCCCCGTCCCGCCCCGTATACCTTCAAAACCATGAACACACAGCCACAGCATTCCCTCTCCCGCCGCAAGGCCCTCAAGGGCATGGCGGCGTTCGCCACCATCCAGATCGTGCCCCGCCACGTCATCGGGAAGGGCAAGAAGCCGCCGAGCGAGCAGCTGACCCGCGGTATCATCGGCTGTGGCGGGATTTCGGGATCGGGTGCCCATGTGGGCCAAAGGGGACCGCTGCTCGCGCTCTGCGATGTTGACCAACAGCACCTCGCCAAACGCGCCGCCGATGGCAAGAAGCGGGGTCATAATGACATCAAGCTCTACAGCGACTTCCGTGAGCTCTGCGCCCGCGACGACCTCGACATCATTCACATCTGCACTCCCCCGCACTGGCACGCTCTGATGGCCATCGAGGTGGCCAAGCAGGGCAAGGACGTGTGGTGCGAGAAGCCCATGAGCCGCACCATCGGCGAAGGGATCGCGATGGTGAAGGCCATGAAGAAGTACGACACCATCTTCCGCATCAACACCTGGTTCCGCTTTAAGGACGGCTTCTACGGGATGGGCACTCCGGTCGCGCCCATTCGCAAGGCGGTCATGCACAAGTTGCTCGGCGACGGGCCGCTCACCCTCACGGTCGGCAAGAACCAGGGCTTCAATTGGAAATTCGGCTGGTCGGGCAAGATCAATCAGCCCGAAGAGAAAGTTCCTGCCCACTTCGACTACAACTTCTGGCTCGGACCGGCGCCGGTGAAACCCTACACCCGGCACCGCACCCATGGATCATTCCGCGGCTACTGGGATTATGACGGCGGCGGCCTGGGCGACATGGGCCAGCACTATCTCGACCCGGTCCAGTACATCCTCGGCAAGGACGAGGAGTCTCCCGTGGAGGTCTTCATCGATGCAGATCCGCAGCACCACGATGCAGTCGGAAGCTGGCGTCGCATCGAATATAAGTACGCGGATGGCACCAAGATCATCCTGGATGGAAAAGGAGACGATAAGGCACCTTATATCCAAGGATCGGAAGGCAGCATCAGTCGCGGCTTCAAGTCGGACGTCAAAGGATTCTCCCAGAAGCTCAAGAGCCTCAAGGATCCCGAGCCGCAGGTTACCGACTTCCACCAGGCGGTCCGCGAAAGGAAGCAGTTCGCCCTGGACGAGAAGAAAGCCTTCCGCTCCGCCAGTATCGTGAACCTTGGAACGATCGCGCACCGCTCCAACAAGAGCTTCAAGTACGATCCCAAGACCTTCACGATCGACGAGCCCGAGGCCAACAAGCTGATCCACCAGTCCATGCGTGGTCCTTGGAAGGTGTAGGTTGCGTAAAATGCTGCCCTTGACCTTCCTCCTGGACACCGGTCTCCTCTGAGCCCAACTTGGGCAGAATTGCTGGTGGTGGGTGGCTTCGTGACTCTCGCGAGTTTTGTGTTCAGCTTCTTGTATCCAGCAGGATTGGAAGAATGACGAGAATGGGCGGGCGGTGAGAACAATCCTGTGACCATGCTTGCCGAGTTCCCTGCCCCTCGGTAGAAGCCCCGTCATCATGAGTACGCTGGCCTTCGTAATCGGCGGACCGGAGTTGATCATTCTTCTCCTGCTCCTCGCTCTCGGAATTGGCGTTACCGTCGTTGTGGTTCTCATTGTGCTCAAGATCGTCAACGCCAAGAATAAGAAGACCGATGAGTGACAAGATCCGCATCCTCTGCGTGGGAGCCGGGAACATGGGGACTTCCCATGCCCGCGCCTACCATAAGCTCGACGACTTTGAGATCGTCGGAATTGTGACCCGTTCGCCGGAGTCGCGCGGCAAATTGAATGAAGAGCTGGGTGGCGACTACGCGGAGTTCGCCGACTACCCCGCGGCGCTTGCGGAGACCAGGCCGGATGCGGTGAGCATCTCGACTTACCCCGACACCCACGCCCTGTTCGCGGAGGCTGCCTTCGAGGCCGGCGCCCATGTCTTCATCGAAAAGCCGCTGGCGGAATCGGTGGCGGAAGCGGAGAGCATCGTGGCCAAAGCGAGGTCCACCAACAAGAAGCTCGTGATCGGCTACATCCTGCGGCATCACCCGAGCTGGATCAAATTCATTGAGATTGCGCAGACACTGGGGAAGCCGCTCGTGATGCGCATGAACCTGAACCAGCAATCGTCCGGTGCGGCCTGGGAAACGCACCGCAACCTGATCTCCTCGATCTCACCAATCGTCGACTGCGGCGTGCACTACGTGGACGTGATGTGCCAGATGACGCGCTCGAAGCCGGTGCGCGTTTCCGGACTGGGTGCGCGCCTGACCAACGACATTCCCGAAGATAAAATCAACTATGGACACCTGCAGGTGGCCTTTGAGGATGGCAGCGTCGGGTGGTACGAAGCAGGCTGGGGTCCCATGATGAGCGAGATGGCCTTCTTCGTGAAGGACGTGGTGGGGCCGAATGGTTGCGTCACCATTGAAGCGAAGGAAGCCGGCGGCAAGGGAGCCTCCGCGGACGTCGATTCGCACAGCAAGACCGAGTCGTTGCGGGTCCATTACAGCGAGATCGACGAGAACAGGGAGTTCACCAAGGAGGACGAGTGGATCGACATGACGGACGAGCCGGACCACGACGAGCTCTGTTTCCGCGAGCAGGAATACTTTCTCAAGGCCATCCGCGAGGACCTCGACCTCGGCGACCACATGGAAGATGCCCTGAATTCCATGCGTATCGTCGCGGCGGCCGACGAATCCTACAAGACAGGGAAAACCGTCGAGCTCTAGCTTCGAACCCAAGACCATCATGCGCTCACTGACAGCACTCTTCCTCGCCTCTGCCCTCACTGCCCAGGCCGACTGGGTCGACCTCTTCAATGGGAAGGACTTCACCAACTTCGGGGGGGCCGGGAAGACCGAGCAGAACGGCTATCTCGCGAAGGATGGCATCATCGAGTCCACCCCCAGGTGCCGGAACCTGATGACCGAGAAGGAGTACGCGGACTACATTCTCGAGTTCGAATTTCAACTTACCCCCGGTGCCAACAATGGGTTGGGGATTCACTATCCGGGGAAGGGCGATGCGGCCTACACCGGAATGGAGCTCCAGATTCTCGACAACACCGCCAAGAAGTACGCAAAGCTCAAGGACTACCAGTTCCACGGCTCGCTCTACACCCTGCAGCCGGCCCTGCGGGGACATCTCGCGCCGGTGGGCGAGTGGAACTTTCAGCGCGTGACCGTGCGTGGTCCCCGCATCACGGTGGAGCTCAACGGAGTGTGCATCACCGATGCCAACCTCGACGAGCTCAACAAGACCCATCCCAAGCACAAGGGCGCCAAGCGTCGCAAGGGTCACATTTGCTTTGCCGGTCACGGCGACGTGATCCGGGTGCGCAAGTTGCGCATCGCGGAGATCTCCTTTGAAGAAGACAAGGAGGAGGCCTGGTATCAACCGGCCGGGAAGGCCGATGACAAACTGGCGGGCCTCGGCTTCACGCAACTCTTCGACGGCAAGACCACCAAGGGGTTCGTGCAGGAGGA
Source organism: Roseibacillus sp. (assembly GCA_046581525.1). Classification (GTDB taxonomy): domain Bacteria; phylum Verrucomicrobiota; class Verrucomicrobiia; order Verrucomicrobiales; family Akkermansiaceae; genus Roseibacillus_B. Next base: position 41,458 of record JAYGGC010000028.1, read on the forward strand.
GAAGCACAAGGGTCACTGGACTGCGAAGGATGGGTGGATTCTGCACTACGACGGCAAGAGCGGTGACCTCTGGACCGAGAAGGAATACAAGGACTTCACGGTGGTGTGCGACTGGCGCTGGACTGGAGAGAACAGCGGCAAACGGAATCAGCCCGTGCTTCTCGCCAACGGCCTCACCAAGACCGACGCCAACAAGAAGCCCATCACGGCCGAAATCGTTGAGTACGACAGCGGGGTTTTTATCCGGGGATCGTCCCGCACTCAGATCAATCTTTGGAACTGGACCATCGGGTCAGGCGAAGTCTACGGGATTCGCAACGATGGCAGGCAACCGCTTCCCATCCGGGCCGCCCTCACCCCGCGGGTCTTCGCAGACAACAAGGTGGGCGAGTGGAATCGCTTCGTGATCACGGTGAAGGGTGAGCGTCTGACCGTGGTTCTGAACGGCAAGGTGGTCCTGCACGAGGCCCTCCTCCCCGGGGTGAAGCCCCAGGGGAAGTTGGCCCTGCAACACCACGGGAACCCGTTCGAATTCGCCAATATCTTTGTGAAGGAGTAGAGGGAGATTCTCAGAGTTCTCGCCCTAACTTCTCTTGCCGAGCGAGAGCGGCTCGCAGGTCGGCGGCAGCCGCGTCGGCATCGGAGTCTGAGAAGGGCGCCGGATCGGTGAAGCCTTCGAAGGACGCGTCCGGCACTTCGCCGGTGGCAGCCATCGAGTCCATCCGGTTGGAGAGCGGAAGCTTGGAAAGGTCGGCGCGCGGATGACGCACGGAGTGGTCAATTTCCGCAACCGCCGGCAGTTGCGAGGATTGGGACGCGACGCCCAAGTCGCTTAACTTGCGGGCCCCCGGAAGGACGCTCCCTTCCAGCGAACCAATCGCGACGTTGTAGTTCTGGACCGTGGTGTCGAGTGATTGGCCCACCTTGGCAACGTGCTCAGCGAGGCTGCTGACATGGGCGTAGAGTTCGCGACCGGCTTCTGAAATCGCGCGCGCCTGTTCGGCGACGCCCTCCTGGCGCCAACCAATTGCGGCGGAACGGAGCAAGGCCACGAGGGTGGCAGGGGTGGCGAGGATGACTCCCTGCTCGATGCCGCGCTCCAGCAGACCGGGGTCTTCGGTGAGAGCGGCGGAGAGGAATGACTCGCTGGGAAGAAAGAGCACGATGAACTCGGGCTTCTTGAGGAACTGGGCGCGATAACGCGGCGAAGCAAGCTCGGCGAGATGCTTCCCGATCATCCCGGCATGACGCTTCATCTCCTGCGTGTGCTTCTCGTCGTCGCTGGCCTCAACGGATGCGAGGTAGGCTTCGAGGGGCGCGCGGGCATCCACCGCGATGACGCGGCCGTTGGGAAGGTTCACAATGAGGTTCGGCGGTTGTGGGCCGGCGCCCTCCCCATTCTCACCGGGAGTGTAAAAGTCGCAAAACTTTTGCATGCCGGCCAGTTCCACCACGCGGGTGAGTTGCACTTCACCCCAGCGCCCACGTCCGGATGGTTGGCGAATCGCCTTTACGAGTTGCGCGGTTTCCCTTTGCAGGCCGATTTGGGCGCTGGCCATCTGGCGCACTTGCTCGCTCAGGGTGGTCTCGGTGGCCTGGCGGGCCTTCTCCAGGTCCACGATACGATTTTCCACCTTGGTCAGAATGGCGGCCACCGGTCTGACGAGCGTTTCGACCGCGACGCGACGTTGCTCGAGTTCGCTGGTGGCTTCCCGTTGCTGGGAATCGAAGGTCGAGCGCGCGAGCTCCAGGAATTCGGTCTGGGTCGCCTTGAGGGCGTCCATCGAGAGGGCCTTGAAATTCTGCGACATGCGATACTCGGCCTCCTTGAGGAGCTGCCGCTTTTCTTCCAGTCCGCGCTCTTGAGTCTGGACCAGGATTTCGAGGTTGGACTGGCGCTTCAGGCTGACCGCTTCGCTGTGACGCAGTTGGCAAGTCTCCGCCTCCAGATTCGCGCAGCCGGCCTCCAGGTCGGCGATCGATTTTTCGGCGGTCTTGCTCCGTTCATCGAAGCGGGCCCGCAGGGCCTGAGTGTTGCTGCGGCAGACGAACCACGTAACGATGGCGCCGACGATGACCCCACCCAAGGCGGCGAGGTGGGGAATCCAGGGTTCAAGAAAGTCCATGCCGAGATTGTCCCTTGCGGAATAAGTTGAAGCTGCTCTTCTAGGAGAGCTGGTGTGAGTTGTCGGTTATATCCGCAAACTCCGAGACCGCGCAACGGAAACATACTAACACTTATCAACACACTATTCTTATGGCCCACGAACTTCCAGATCTTGGTTTTGCCTACGACGCGCTCGAGCCTCATATCGACGCGCGGACGATGGAGATTCACCACAGCAAGCACCACAACGCCTACGTCACAAACCTGAACGGTGCTCTTGAGGGTAGCGATCTCGCGGACAAGTCGATTTGCGAGCTCGTGATCGGCCTTGGCGATGTGCCGGAGAACATTCGCGGCCCGGTGCGCAACAACGGTGGGGGTCACTTCAACCACTCCATGTTCTGGAAGCTCATCGCTCCCGGCGGTGCCAGCGAGCCGACGGAAGCGGTGGCGGCGGGCATCAACGCCGTCTTCGAATCGATGGACGGCTTTAAAAAGGCCTTCACCAAGGCTGCCATGACGCGCTTCGGCTCCGGCTGGGCTTGGCTGGGCGTAAAAGACGACGGCAGCTTCGGAGTGTGCTCCACTGCCAACCAGGATAACCCCCTGATGGGCGACGCGATCTCCGGTTGCGGCGGTTGCAAGCCGATCCTGGGCCTCGATGTCTGGGAGCACGCCTACTACCTGAACTACCAGAATCGCCGTCCCGACTATGTGGCGGCCTTCTTCAACATCATCAACTGGGACGCGGTTGCCGAGTTCCACGAGAAGGCCACGGGCTAGCTGGATCTTTGCAGAAAAGGGGCGGTCTGCGGGCCACTACCGCCAGACCACCAGGTTGGATTTTGGTGCTGCGAGTCCCTTTCTGAACGACGAAACGGACAAGAACGACGCACGGCTCTTCGCTGCGATTTTCCAGGCGCAGGCCGAGGACTTTCCCG
>JAYGGC010000114.1:0-27638 GCA_046581525.1 Roseibacillus sp.
TTCGAGTTCATCGAACTCACCAACACCAGCGCCATCCAGATCGACTACAGCAGCGTGAGATTCACCGACGGCATCATCTTCGAATTCCCGATCGGGACCATCCTGGCCCCCGGTGCGCGCCTCCTGGTCGTTTCGAACCAGGCCGCTTTCCAGTTTCGCTACGGGGCTGGCTTCGTCGTTGCCGGGGAGTTTTCCGGCAACCTCCGCAACAGCGGGGAGCACGTTCGCCTCGAGGCCGCCGACACTACTCCCATCGCCGACTTTACCTACGGTGACGACCTTCCCTGGCCGGAGAGTGCCGATGGCCCGGGCTACAGCCTCGTCCTGGCCGGCAGCGACCCCACCGACCCGCTCGCCTGGCGCTCCAGCACGGTCCTGGGCGGAAATCCCGGCTCCAGCGACAGCATCCCCTTCAGCGGGACTGTCGATGAGATGCTTTCCCATGCTTCCAGCGGCGGCCCGTTCGGCGGGGTCGTGGGCGATGCCTTCGTCGTCAGCTTCGACCAGAACCTGGCTGCCGACGATCTCGAGATCAGGGTGGAGTTTTCCACCGACTTGATCACCTTCACCCCGGCCACCAGTGCGCAATTGGTTTCACGCTTCAACAATGGGGACGGCACCGCCACCATCGCTTACCAGTCCCTTCTCCCCTGGAGCGCCGCCCCCAGACAATTTGCCAGGATCAGCGTTCGCTCGCCGTGATTCCGGCGCGGATCGACTGCTCGCCATTTGGCGCAGCCTTCCAGCGCGAGATTTCGCAACGGACCAAAGGGACCCATTTTTGCCTTCCTCCGCCAGAGCTACGGATTGTAACCGGGAACGATCCAGCTAGCGTAGCGCCATGCAAGTCTCACGCCTGCTTGGCGTTTCCCTCTTCGTCGCGATGAATTCTGCGCTCATCGCGGCCGAACCCGAAGCGCCCAGGGCCAAGCGGGTTCCCCACCAGATCACCGCGCCCCACGGTCACACCCGCACCGATCCGTATTACTGGATGAAGGAGCGCGAGGACCTCGAAGTCATTTCCTATCTTGAAGCGGAAAACGCCTACACCAAGTCGGTCCTGAACGATACGGAGGCGTTGCAAAAGTCGCTCTTCGAAGAAATCAAGGGACGCATCAAGCAGGACGAAAGCACCGTTCCCTACCGTGAGAAAAACTACGAATACTACCAACGCTATCGGAAGGGAGAATCATACCCGCTGATCTGCCGCCGGCCCGTGGGCACCAAGAATGAGGAGATCATGTTCGACGTGCCTGCGATGGCGAAGGGACACAAGTTCTACAGCCTGCGGGCGGGCGACCTCACCAGTGACGAGAAAATCATCGCTTTCTCAGTCGACACCGTGGGTCGGCGGATCCGCACTCTCAAGTTCAAGGATCTCAAGACGGGGAAAATCCTCCCGGACACGATCGAGAAGGTGACCGGCAATCACGCGTGGGCCAATGACAACAAGACGATCTTCTACACCCGCCAGGATCTGAAGACCCTGCGCTCCCACCGCATCTATCGCCACCTTCTGGGCACCCCAATCACCAAGGACGTTCTCGTTTTCGAGGAGAAGGACGAGACCTTTGATTGCTCTGTCTACAAGACCAAGTCGGAGCGATTCTTGGTGATCGGCTCCAGCCAGACCCTCTCCGACGAGTACCGCCTGATCGAGGCCGACAATCCCACCGCAAAGGCTCGCATCTTCACTCCGCGGCGCCGGAACCTCGAATACGGCATCGAGCACCTCGGCGACCAGTTTTACGTTCGCACCAACATGGGCGCGAAGAACTTCCGCCTGATGACCACCCCGGTAATGGAGACCGGCGAGGAACACTGGAAGGAAGTCATCCCCGGGCGCAAGGACGTTTACCTCAGTGGCATCGAGGTCTTCAAGGATCACCTCGTCGTCGTCGAACGGCACGATGCCCTGACCCGCATCAGGATCCGCGATTCCAAATTGGGGTGGCACGAATTGTCCTTCGGCGAACCGGTCTACTCCGCCAGGCTGGGCCAGAATGTGCAGATGGACAGCGAGGTGCTGCGTTTCAACTTCGAATCACTCCGCACCCCGGGAAGTGTGTTCGACTACAACATGCGCACCCGGAAGAAGACCCTGCTCAAGGAGAGAACCGTCCTCGGGGGGTTTGACCGGAAGAACTACCTCACCGAGCGCCTCGACGCCACCGCGCGGGATGGCAACAAGGTTCCCATCTCGCTCGTTTATCGCAAAGGGCTCGTGAAAGACGGCAGCGCCCCTCTCTTCCTCTATGCCTACGGCTCCTACGGCAGCAGCACCCATGCCGGTTTCCGCAGCAGCTTGCTCAGCCTGCTGGATCGCGGCTTCGTCTACGCGCTCGCCCATGTCCGCGGCGGCCAGGAACACGGCCGCTCCTGGTACGAAGACGGGAAGCTCATGAACAAGAAGAACACCTTCACCGACTTCATCGACTGCGCGGAACACCTCGTGAAGGAGAAGTACGCCAGCCGGGACAAGCTCTTCGCCAGTGGAGGAAGCGCGGGGGGACTCCTCATCGGCGCGGTGGCCAACATGCGTCCCGATCTCTTCCGCGGACTGATCGCGGATGTTCCCTTCGTGGACGTGGTCACCACCATGCTCGATGACACCATTCCGCTCACCACCTCTGAATACGACGAGTGGGGCAACCCCGCCGAGAAGGCGGCCTACCACTACATGCTCTCCTACTCCCCCTACGACAACGTGGCGAAAAAGGAGTACCCCGCCATGCTCGTGCTCGCCGGCCTGCACGACTCGCAAGTGCAATACTGGGAACCCGCCAAGTGGGTGGCCCGCCTGCGCCACGAGAAGACGGGCAACAATCCCGTTCTCCTCAAGACCGACATGACCGCCGGACACGGCGGCGCCTCGGGACGCTTCGACCGCTACAAGGAGTCTGCTCTCAATTACGCCTTCTTCCTCGACCTGGCCGGGAAGTGATCGGATCGCGTCCGCCCGCCTCTCTCCAGGCAGGCCGAGTTCCCTGGGCGCGGACGCGGAAGTGAACTCCCATCCCATTCGCCATGGTGGGGAAGTCTCCCTCTCCCGGTCCAACCGGAATCTCTGCGGGCTGGTTTACTAACAAGTTTTATGTTAGATCAAGGCGACGGGGTGAGAGGGTGAGGCGATCGACCAAGTTCCCCTTGGTCCCGGAACCAGGCGATCTTTCAACCGGAATGGAGGGGAGGTGACATTCAGGAGAATCGGAAAAGTGAGGTGCGGCAGGAGTGCCGAACAAACGGGGGTCAAGAACCCCGGACTTCCTCCGCGGCCGTGAACAAAACAGACTTGTGATGCGCTGAGAACGTCTTCATTCAGCAGGCGGCGGTTGGGCAACCAACCGCCGCTTTGTTGTCCTTGGGAGGCTGTGACCGGAAGAATCGCGATAATTCTTACCGTGGAGGGCATATTTTCCAAGAAAGGTGGGGCCTCGGGGTCCGCTTTTCAGTGACCGTGCACCCGGCCAGGTGCATGATGTCTGTCCCCTGTGGCCAACTCCACTGATCCAATGAAAACAGCAACTCAACTCACCCGTCGCACCGTGTTCGCCCTGGCTGCCAGCGTCGTCTCCCTCGTCCCCGGCGCGATGGCGCAGCAGGAGATCGGTTACATCGAGGATTTCGCGCTCGCCGAAGATCGGGCAGAGATCCTCAAGCAACTGATCCCGGGCACGCAGGACTACTATTACTTCCATGCCTTGCACTACCAGAACACGCGACAGGCCAAGCAACTTGCCGACATTCTCGCCCAGTGGCACAAGCGCTTTCCCAAGTCCGGCCTGCGCAAGCAGATTCTCTATCGCGAGGCCCTCCTCAACTACCCGAACGCTCCCAAGGAATCACTCGAGTATATCCGGAACGAACTCGGCTTGAAGTTCAATCACCAGCAGGAAGGCAAAGCGCGAGCCAGGGACTTTCCCTCCGAGCTCAACCAGGCGGAGGTGGCCTGGAGCAGGTTCCTCAGCGACGCCCTGCGCGGGACCGAGACCTTGCAAAACCTGACGGCCGACGCCTTCTATGCCCTCCTTGCGAGTGAGCACCAGCTCTCGGGAGCGGAGCGCCGCGACCTTCTGCAGCGCGCCACTGTTCCCGACTTGCCCAAGCTGGTCGAGGTCATCCTCGCCGACTTGAGTTCCAAGGAGAGCCGCGGATTCGGCCAGTTCAACATCCATCGCTCCCTCACCCTCGCGCAACTTGACGAATTGCGGGGCAAGAAGAAGGACCTGCTCCGCAACGAGAACTATGTGCACACCTACCTGGCCAAACTTCGTCCCGGCGCCGACTCCAATCCGGCGGCGAACCCGGCGGTGCGCCTGGCCTACCTCGAGCGCGCCTGGGACTTCGTCAAGGATCTCGAGCCCTCGTTCAACTCACTCAAGGCCCACCTCCTCTACCAGCGCCTGGTATACGATCACTCCCAGGGTGTGCACCACGCCGCCCGTTTCATGGAGTACGTCAAGCTGCCGCGCAACGTGCCCTACATCCACCCGGACTGGCCGAAGAAGCACAAGGAAGACTGGCGTTCGCCCGCGAACCTCGGGAAGAGTTTCCAGAATGTCACCGGCCTCGCGCCCATCGGCACGGACGAACCCGTGGTACGCAACTACCTCCTCCACTTCCTCAAGGACGCCGAGGACTACAAGGCCTACGCCCCTTACCTCAGGGAAAGCTGGCTCAAAGGCGTCTTCGCCGAAACCAAGATCGTGAATGGAGTGGGTGACCCGGAGCGCTGGGCTTCCCTGCTGAGCCCCTCCGCCTTCCAAGCCCTCAAGGACCGGGTGGACATCGAGTTCGATGCAACCAGCCCGGAGCGATTCGGCATCACTGACACCGTCAAGCTCCGCGTCCACATCAAGAACGTGCAGACCCTCATCGTGAAGGTCTTCGAGGTGAACACCCTGAACTACTATTTGAAACACGGTAGCGAGGTGAGCACCGATCTCGATCTCGATGGCCTGGTCACCAACCATGAGCGGACGGTGGAGTACAAGGACGCACCCCAGCGGCGGATGGCCCGCGACTTCGAGTTTCCGGAGATCGAGAAACGCCGCGGAGTGTGGGTGGTCGAATTCATCGGCGGCAGCAAGAGCAGCCGGGCCGTGATTCGGAAGGGCAGGATTGAGATTCTCAGCGCGACCGCCGGGGGCGGTGAGGTGATCACCGTGCTCGACGAAGAACACAAACCGCTCGCCGAGGCGGCGGTGTGGTTTGGCGGACGCCGGATCAAGTGCGACGAGAAAGGCCGCGCCCTCATTCCCTTCTCAAACGACCCGGGCCTGCGCACACCGGTCATCGAGGCGGCGGACGGATTCGCCTCCCTTGCACGCTTCCAGCACTCTTCAGAAAACTACGTCCTGCAGGCCGGGGTCCAGATCGACCGTGAGTCCCTGCGTCCCGGAGCAAGGGCCACCCTTGCGCTGCGCCCGACCCTGACGGTTTCCGGTCAGCCCATCTCGCTGACCCGTCTCAGCAAGGTGCGCCTCGTTCTCATCTCGACGGACCTGGACGGGGTGTCGACCACCGTCACCATTCCCGAGTTCAAGCTCAACTCCGACCGCGAAGCGATCCACGAATTTCGAGTCCCCAATCGCCTCGCCAGCCTGAGCGTGCAACTGCGCGCCCAGGTCAAAGTCGCGAGCCAGGGACAGAAGCAGGTCGAACTGGTCAGTGGCGACTCGTTCCAGGTCAACGGACAGCTTCGCAGCGACCGGGTCGACGACCTCTACCTGAGCCGCGTGGACGGAGGATACATTCTCGAGATCCTCGGCCGCACCGGGGAGCCGCGCATCGGACAAAATGTGAATGTCACCGCGCGCCGGCCCGGATTCAAGAACACCCGCAGCCTCACCCTCAAGACCGACCTCGCAGGCGGCATCGAACTGGGTGCCCTCAACGGGATCACCACCATCACGGCTGAAGCACCCGGTGGGCACAGGCGCAGTTGGAATCTCCCCGAAGCACGGCGCACAAATCCCGGTCTGATCCACGCCGCCGCCGGCGCACCAGTTCGGGTGCCCTACACTGGAACTCTCGACCGGTCTGAAGTCGCTCTCCATGCCGTGAACTCGGCCGGCTACATTGCAGACGCCTTCGACAAGCTTGCCCTCAAGAAGGGCTTCCTGGTGGCCAACAAACTGGCGGCGGGCGACTACAAGCTTCTCCTCAAGCAGAGTGGTCAAGCCATCACCCTGCGTATCGCGCAGGGGACGAAGTCCATTCAACACGTCTTCAATTCGGCCCGGACCCTCGAGGTGCGGGACCGCGCCCCCGCCCACCTCACCAAGCTGGCGGTAGCCGGTGAGGCATTGCTGATCGAAGTGGCCAACGCCGACGAGGCCACCCGGGTGCACGTGATCGCCACGCGTTTCCTCCCCGACTTCGACATCTTCGGTTCCCTCGGCGACGCCCCGCAGGGCGGCCTGTTCAATGGACGCCCGGCACGCCTTCCCAATCTCTACGTGAGCGGACGAAAGATCGGTGACGAATTCCGCTACATCCTCGAGCGCCGCTACGCCCAGAAACTTCCGGGCAACATGCTGGAGCGGCCCGAGATTCTCCTCAACCCGTGGGCGGTGCGCGACACCGAGGCGGAAGCAGAGACCCTGGCCAGGGGTGAAGCCTACAACCGCAAGCCCCCCGGGGAGGCCGCAGCGGCCGATCGGGAAAGCAGGAGCCGCGGACGTGCCAAGAACTCTGAGTCAGGAAGCACCGGCAGTTCAATCGACTTCCTTGTCAACGGCCCGGCCCAGCTTTTCAATCTCCAACCGGACAAGGACGGCACCATCAAGATCGAGGTCGCGGCCCTCGGAGATCGCCAACACGTGCACGTGCTGGTGGTCGATCATCAAGGATCCTCCTACCGGGAACTATCGCTTCCCGAACGCGAGACCGCCATCGCCGACCTCCGCTTGATCAACGCCCTGGATCCCGATCGCCACTTCACCGAGCAGGACTCTGTCACTCTTCTCAAGAAGGACGACACCCTGGAGATCCCCGATCTGCGCACGGCCCGGTTCGAAGTCTTCGAGGACCTCGGCTCGGCCTACCGCTATCTCCTCGCCATGCGCGAGGATGCCACCCTGCGCGAGTTTGGCTTCATCATCGAGTGGCCCACCCTCAAGGATGAAGAGAAGCGCGCCAAGTATTCGAAGTATGCCTGCCACGAGCTCAACTTCTTCCTCGCCCGCAAGGATCCCGAGTTCTTCAAGACCGTGATTACTCCCTATCTCGCCAACAAGCGGGACCGGACCTTCTTCGATCAATACCTCCTTGAGTCCCAACTCGCTTCCTTCCTCGCACCCTTTGAATACAACCGGTTGAATTCGCTGGAGCGCATTCTCATTGCACAACGCACGCCGGGCCGCCTCGATGGAATTCGCATGGACCTGCGCGACCGCCTCTCGCTCCGTGCCCCCGACGTGGTGAGCGAGTACTTCCGGTTCGAGGGAGCACTCGCCGCGGGAGGCCTGACCTTCTCAACCCGCAATGCGGAAATAGACGCCGCCAGCAGAGTGTTGACAAAGAGGATGTCCGGGCGGGACGGGTTCGGCCCCACAACCACGAATGCTCCAGCGCCAGCAAAACCCGGCGGCCCCGGTGGGGGAGCAGTCCGCTCAAGCCTGGCCCGCAAGCGCGCTCTCGCGGCGGAGCAGAAGCCGGCTGAAGAATTGGCCGAGGCGGACGGTGAAGCGCTGGAAAAGTTGTCCCAACTTCAGGATAAAGCAGCCAAATACTCGTTCGCCCTTCGCAAGGAAACCAATGGCCGCTACAACAAGGACGCGAATGGCGCGGTCGCCTTCGACAACTACGCCGATGACTTCGGACTGGAAGCCCGGTTGGGCGAGGCGCTCTACCGCGCGATCGAGACCACCAAGGAGTGGGCCGAGAGCAACTACTACCGCCTGCCGATCGGTTCACACGGCTACGACTTGATCGCGGAAAGCAAGTTCTGGCTCGACTTCGCCAAGCATGAGGGCGACGCCGGTTTCGGCTCGCGGCACCTCGGGGAGGCATCACGCAATGTGCATGAAATGCTCCTCGCTCTCGCCGTGCTCGACCTGCCCTTCAAGTCGCTGGAGAGCAAAACCGAGATCGAAGACACCAAGCTCACCTTTACGGCCGCCGGCAACGCCATCGCTTTCCACCGGGAGATCAAGGAGGCCAAGTTGGCCGAGAATCGCCCGCCCCTCCTGGTGAGCCAGAGCTACTTCCGCCACGGTGACCGCCACCGCATCGAAGACGGCGAAAAGGTCGACAAGTTCGTCACCGACGAGTTTGTGGCGGGCGTCGTCTACGGCGCACAGGTGGTGGTGACCAATCCCACCAGTTCCCGCCAGAAGCTCGACGTCCTCATCCAGATTCCCAAGGGCGCCATGCCGGTGCTCGGTCACCGCGCCACCGCCACCCAGAAGGCCGCGATGGAGCCCTACACCACGCAGCGATTCGAGCGCTTCTTCTACTTCCCCGCGGTCGGCGAGTTTCCCTGCTACCCCGCGCATGTCTCGAAGAGCGGTAAGGTCATTGCCCACGCCGAGAAGTTCTCCTTCAAGGTGGTCGACAAGCTGTCCAAGGTCGATGAATCCTCCTGGGCTCACATCAGCCAGTGGGGCACCGAGGAGCAAGTGCTCGCCTACCTATCAAAACAGAACCTCCACAACATCAGCCTGCCCCAGATCGCCTGGCGTTGCCGCGAGAGCGCCGACTTCTTCAAGAAGGCCCTCACCACCCTCCACCTGCGTGGCAAGTACGAGCGCGTCCTCTACAGCTACGGCCTGCACCACAATCACCCCGAGGCCGTGCGCCAGTTCCTCCTCGTGGAAGGACGCTTCCTCAATGGCTGTGGCGACTACCTGAACAGCGGCCTCATTACCATCGATCCGATTGCCCGCCGTGCCTACGAGCACCTCGAGTACAAACCCCTCGTGAACAACCGGGCCCACACCGTGGGTGGCGCACGCAAGATCCTCAACGGTCGCATCCGCGCGCAGTACCAGAAGTTCCTGCGCATCCTCAGCCAGAAGCCGAACCTCGATCATTCCGACCAGCTCAGCATTGCCTACTACCTCTTCCTGCAGGATCGCGCCTCGGACGCGATCGGCCACCTCGATGCGGTGAACGCGGACGCGCTGCCCAGCAGCATCCAGTACGACTACTTCAAGGCCTACAGCGCCTTTTACCAGGCCAAGCCCGACGCAGCGCGGGCGATCGCGGTGAAGTACCGCAGTCATCCGGTTGACCGTTGGCGAGAGCGCTTCACGAACGTGATCGCGCAAGCGGACGAGATCCAGGGCAAGGCCCCGCAAGTGGTCTCCGACGACGATCGCGATCAGCAGCAATCCAAGCTCGCGGCCGCCGAACCTTCCCTCGAACTCGAGGTGGACGGCTCGGTTGTCACCATCAACTACGAGAAGGTCTCCAATGTGCAGGTAAACTACTACGAGATGGACCTGGAGTTCCTCTTCAGCACGAATCCGTTTGTCTCCAGCAGCGGCGGCAGCTTCTCGGTGGTGCGGCCCAACAAGACCGAACGTCTCCAGCTTGCCGACGACAAGCGCACGCAAAGCTTCGAACTGCCGCGCGAGTACCAGTCCAAGAACGTGCTGGTCGAAATCATCGGCGGCGGCAAGAAGCGTTCCCAGGCGGTTTACTCCAACGAACTGCAAACCGCAGTGAGCGAGCGCTACGGCATCCTCACCGTGCGCCACGCCGGGGATGGACGCGCCCTGCCCGCCACCTACGTCAAGGTCTACGCTCTCACCGGCTCCGGAGCGAAGTTCTACAAGGACGGCTACACCGACTTGCGGGGCAAGTTCGACTACGCGAGCGTGAGCACGAGCGACATCGCCGACGCACAGAAGTTCAGCGTGCTGGTGATGAGCGACGACAACGGCGCGATGGTGCTGGAGGCGCCCGTGCCGCAGCGCTAGGCAACAGGGCGCACAGAGAGACTTCCTCGACGGGGAGCACTGGCGAGGTCAGGTGCTCCCCGTTTACCTTGGAATGGTGCCACACCCACCGGCCATGTCCCGCGCCCTGATTTGCCCCTCCCCCGCCCTCACCAGGCAAGGGGCCTCTGGGCACGCAAGTGATTGCCAGCCACCATTACAAACTGGCAGTGCTCAAGCATAAGAAATCGGAAGCGGAGGGCGATTGGAAGAAGGAGTGCTACACCAAGGATATTTTGGAACTCGAGGAGAAGGAAAGTGGCATCCTTCGAGAAATTCAGGCCGAAACCGCAGACGCGGGATCGGGCGCGTGGCTCATCGGGATGGCGAAGTGGGCTGGAATCTCCCTCACCATGTTCGGTTTTGTCGCTCTCGCCGCGATCGGCAGCAGCTACGAGAAGACCGGCGCGCTCATCGGACTCGGCTTCATCGTGGCTCAGTTTTTTTGAGGAGTGACGCCACCCTCAATAATCTTCCCCGTTCAAACTCCGCGCCACGGACTCGAGCCACCGCTCCAACCCGGCCTGCATCTTCCTGGCGCGGGCGGGTTCCTTGGCAAGGACGTCTTGTGACTCTCCGCGGTCGATGGCCAGGTTGTAGAGTTCCCACTTCGCGTTTCCTGCGCCCTTGCCCTGGATGCGGTGCAGTTTCCAGTCACCCTTGATCCAGGCGGCGTGACCGGGAAAGGAGTCGGTGGGATGTTTGGGATCCGGGAGCTTGGCGGCGTTGAGGCTTGAAGGGTTGGGCATGAGATCCCGGCCCTTTTGCTGGGCCTCCAGGAGCTCCAACATCCACTTTGCAGAGGGTGTGCTGATGCCGGGCGCGGTGGTGTCCCAGAAGCCGAGCGGCTTGGTCCTCTTCTCGCTCTTCCCTTCGATGAGAGGGAGAAGGCTGATGCCGTCGAGGACGGGCTGCTTCTCGATCTTCACACCCGCGATCTCCAGCAAGGTGGGATAAATGTCGCTGGTGATGCAGCGCATCGTGGTGACGCGCGGCTTCACAATCCGTGCGGGCCATTCGAGGATGGCGGGGACGAGAAGGCCGCCTTCGTAGACCTTGCTCTTGTTGCCGCGATGTCCCCCGGTGGATCCCACCTTCGGCAAGGCTCCGTTGTCGCTGCAAAACCAGAGGATGGTGTTCTCGCGGATTCCGTACTCATCCAGCTTCTCGCGCAGCGTTCCAAAGGCCCGATCCATCCCGGTGACTTCCCCGAGATAATGCTGGTCGCGTTCGGGGAGTTCCTTGTAGTGCGCGCGGTCCTCCTCGACGGCCCGGTGCGGCCCGTGCGGTGAACCGAACCAGACCACTGCGAGAAACGGCTTCTTGTCTGCGACGGCCTTCTCGATGAAGGCGAGAGAGGCGAGTGCCGTGACCATGGAACTCTCGCCTTCAAAGGACGTGGCCTTTCCCTGCACCGAGAAGATGGGATCGTTGTCATAGAAATTCGGAGCGCTGATCCATTGGTCAAATCCGTTCGCTCCGGGACTGGCCGGACTGCCCCGGCGTACCGATCCGAGATGCCACTTGCCAAAGTGACCGGTGACATAGCCGGCCTTCTGCAGCGCTTCCGCAAGGGTGACTTCCTGGGGACGAATGGGATGACCCCACTTGAAGACCGCCATGCGATTGGGCGTGCGTCCGGTCATGACGCTGGCGCGGGTCGGGGAACAAACCGGGGCGGCCGCGTAAAAACGATCAAAGCGCAAACCGGTCGCCGCGGCCTTGTCAAAGTTGGGGGTCACCAGATGAGGGTGCCCGTTATAGGCCATATCTCCCCATCCCTGATCATCCGCCATGACGAGCACGATGTTGGGCCTGCCCTTGGCGGGAACTCCCTGCGCCTGGGCAGGGACGAATGGGAAGAGGACGAAACCGAGGACAAATGCTCTCATAACAGTAGTTGCTTCTACACAATTCCACGCGGAACCTTGTAAACAATTACGCATGAATCCGCAAAACCCCTAGTCTCGCGCGAACTCATTGAACCTTTCAAAAAAACATCCCTTCCGGCGCGATTTCTGCGGGGCCCGCCAGCTTTACAGCCCAATGCTTTTCTGGTTTGTTCGATCGATGTCGCGCTCCCTGCCCCTCTCTCTCCGCGGGGTGGGTTGTCTCGTCCTATTGGTGGGGGCCGCGACCTTCTTGATTCCCGCCCGTGCGCTGGCCCAGAAGGACTGGTCGTACTATTCACAACGCGCTCTCGCGAACTATGTCCAGGGCGAGTACGCCGATGCGGAAGAGTACTGCGAGCGCATCATGAGTTTCGGCGCGGACGATCCGAACCTCGCACGCGTGCTCATCGATTCGGAAACGGCACAGGGTAAGTACGAGGAAGCGGCCGAGACCGCTGCAAAGGCCTCGAAGCGATTCGACGGTTACTTTCCGATCCAGGTCCTCGCGATCCACACCTTGCGAAACGCGGGTCGGGAAGAAGAGGCCCAGGCGATCCTGAAGGAACTCGACGGGCTCGCCAAGGAGATCAACCCCAAGACCCTCAATGCGGTCGAGCTCACCGCGCTCGGCAAGGCGGCGCTCCTCCTCGGTGCCGAGCCCAAGATGGTGCTGGCGAACTTCTTCCAGAAGGCCCGGCGGCTGGACGTCAAGGTGCTCGACGGTCACCTCGCCGCGGCCGAGATCGCGCTTTCGAAGTCCGACTACGCCCTGGCCTCGCGGATCCTGCACGAGGCGCGCACCAAGTTGGGCTCCTATCCGGACCTCCTCTATCTCCTTGCCCGCGCGTTCTCTCCCTCCGACCGCGTGAAGGCCGACTCCTTGATCGAGGAGATTTTCGAAACGAACGAGCGCCACGTCCCGGCCCTCCTGTTGCGTGCCGAACACGCGATCGACAACGAAGAATACCGGCGGGCACGCGAGATCATCGCCACCGCACACGAGATCAATCCCAACCATCCCCTCGCCTGGGCTTATGAGGCCTCCATCGCCTACCTCCTCGACCAGACGGCAGAGGGAAAGAAGGCGCGCGGGAAGGCCCTCGAGCCCTGGGCCGGGAACCCGGAAGTCGACTACATCATTGGCCAGAAAATCTCGCAGAACCGGCGCTTCAAGGAAGGCGCCGACTTTCTCCGCCGCGCGCTGGAAGCGGATCCGAAGCATCTCGGCGCCAAGCGCGAACTCGGACAGAACCTCTTGCGACTTGGAAAGGAAGAGGAGGGCTGGAAGCTGATCAAGGAAGTGCAGGCCAAGGACAAGTATGACGTGGTGACCTACAACCTGATGCTCCTCCACGACGAATTGCAAAAGTTCGAGACGCTCGAGTCTGAAAAGTTCCTGGTGCGGATGACGAAACAGGAAGCGCAGGTCTACGGCCCGCAGGTTCTCGACCTGTTGGAGGAGGCAAACAAAACCCTGGGCGAAAAGTATGGTTTCATCCCGAAAGAACGCGTGGTGGTGGACTTCTATCCGGATCAACAGGACTTTGCGATTCGCACCCTGGGAATTCCAGGTGGACTGGGGATTCTGGGCGCGTCGTTTGGAAACGTGCTGGTCATGAACAGTCCGGGCGGACCCGGCGCGATGGGCACGAATTGGGAGTCGACCCTCTGGCACGAGTATTGCCACACCATCACCCTGGGTGCCACCAACAGCCGCATCCCGCGCTGGCTCACCGAGGGCATTTCGGTCTACGAGGAACGGAAGCGTGATTCCTCCTGCGGCCACAAGATGACGCCCGTTTTCCGCCGGCGCATCCTGAATGAGGATGAAGAGGAAGCGGGCTTGATTCCCATCGTGGTGCTCAGCGCCGCCCTCACCAACTTCAACAACCCGGAGACCATCGACTTCGCATACTACCAGTCCAGCCTGCTGGTGGAGTATCTCCTGGAGGAGTACGGGGAAAAGACCTTCAAGCGCGTCCTCAGCGATCTCAAGACCAATGCGGCAGCCGAGAAAGTGCTCGCCAGGCGCATGGCCAAGCTCGAGAAACTCGACGCCGGCTTTGCGAAGTTTGCACAGGCCCGCGCGAAGAAGGTCGCGCCCAAGGCCGACTGGGAGCTGCCCGATGCCGACTCTCCGATCCATCGTGATCCGGAGGGCGTGGCCGAATTCCTCGAGGAGAATCCCAACAACCTCTGGGCGCTCTCCACGCACTGCCGATTCCTCCTCGCCGACAAGAAATGGAAGGAAGCCAAGATTCCCGCCAGAAAACTGATTGAACTCTACCCGGAGTTCATCGGCCCCGGCAACGGCTACGCCTCCCTGGCCCAGGCCTGCCGAAACCTCGAAGAACCCGAGGAGGAACGAGTGGTCCTGCGCGAATGGGCGAAGCGCGATGGAGACGCTTCCGATGCCCTTGACCGGTTGATCGAACTCGATCTTGAAAAGAAAGACTGGGTCGCAGTGGAGGACGACGCACGGCGTTTGCTCGCGGTGAATCCCCTGCTCCGCTCGCCGCACCGCGCCCTGGGGATCGCTGCCCAGGAACAGGAACGGCACCCCGAGGCGATTCGCGCGTTTGAGAGCTTGCTGAATCTCGACCCGGTCAATCCCGCCGACGTGCACTTCCGCCTTGGTCAACTCTATCTCGAAGACGATGCTGCGAAGTCAAAGCGACACCTGCTGGCCGCGATCGAAGATGCACCGCGCTTTCGCGAGGCACACCGACTACTCCTCCAACTCAAGCCAGCGGTCGATCCTTCCGCCACAATCCCCGCTCCCGATCTCCCTCCCAGTCCTCCCGCACCGCCCCAACCAGAGGATCCCTCCGCCCCATGATTCCGCATCGCCCTCTCTCCGCACTCGCACTGGGTGCCCTCTTCATCCTCGCCGGTTTCGCCGTCGCCCAGCGCGGCTTCCGCGGTCAGTGGAATGAACCCAACTACACCGAAGAAGGCTATCGGCCCCAACGCTACGATGTGCCCGACTGGGAAGTGCCGAAGCACATGCCGGACGACGTCTTCACCTTCGTGCGGATCCACTACAACTCTCAGTGGCGCGGCGGGCGTTGGCGCACCGACTGGCCCTTCAGCGACCTGAACTTCTCCTATCGCCTGCAGGAACTCACCTCCCTGGAGGTGAATCCCGACGGCAAGATCCTGGAGCTTACCGATCCAAGTCTCTTCGACTACCCGTTCATCTACATCATCGAACCGGGCGACATCTGGCTCAGTGACGAGGAGGTTGCCAACCTGCGCAAGTACCTCCTCAATGGCGGGTTCCTCATGGTCGACGATTTCTGGGGCTATCGCGAATGGGATGGGTTCATGAGCCAGTTCCGCAAGGTCTTCCCCGATCGCGAATTGAAGGAACTCCCCATCGAGCACCCCATCTTTCACTGCGTCTTCGACCTCCACGAAAAGCCCCAGGTCCCGGCCATGCACGATGCCATTCGTGGTCGCGAGGAGGGGATTACCTGGGAGTGGCGCAAGGCCGGCTCCGAGACCGTGCAATACAAGGGCCTCTTTGACGACCACGGCCGCATGATGTGCATCGTCTGCTTCAACACCGACCTCGGCGACGGCTGGGAACGCGAAGGCGAAGACGAATGGTACTTCCGAGAGTTCTCCGAGAAGAAGTCTTACCCGATGGGAATCAACATTGTGTTCTATGCGCTGACGCATTGATGGCAGGTCGACTGGGACGATTCCCTCATCGATCGCGAATCCTATCCCACCGACTCCACCACGAGTAACCCTCTCACAGAGTAGCACCTCACCACTCCACCACTCCATCTCCCCACCTTCCCACCACCACTCATGGACTCCGCACAACCAACCGAAAATTTCGAAGTCACGCTCCCACCCGAGCTGCCCGAACCCACCGAGTACGAACGCGAACGGGATGCGGTCACGCGCATTGCGGAGGCGAGCGACAAGATTCGATCGGAGCTCTCCAAGGTCATCATCGGGCAACTAGAAGTGATCGATGAGTTGTTGATCGCGCTGCTCAGTGGCGGGCATTGCCTGATCACGGGAGCACCGGGCCTCGCGAAAACCCTGCTTGTAAAATCGCTCGCGGAGCTCTTCCACCTGAGATTCAACCGGATTCAGTTCACGCCCGACCTGATGCCGGCCGACATCACGGGAACGGAGATGATTCACGATACGGAGGATGGCCGTAAGATGGTTTTCCAAAAGGGACCGATCTTCGCGAACATGATCCTGGCCGACGAAATCAACCGCACGCCGCCCAAGACGCAGGCTGCGCTGCTGGAGGCGATGCAGGAACACCAGGTCACCGCAGCAGGCGAGACTTTCAAACTGGATGAACCCTTCTTCGTCCTCGCCACGCAAAACCCGATCGAGATGGAGGGCACTTATCCGCTTCCCGAGGCGCAGCTCGATCGCTTCATGTTCAACATCGTGATCGACTACCTCAGCGAAGACGATGAGGTGAAGGTGGTTGCCAAGACCACCGGTGACACCAGCGAGAAGATCGAGGCCCTCTTTGCCGGTTCGGAACTGCGTGCCTGTCACGAAGTGGTGCGGCGCGTTCCGGTCGCCGAAGAGGTGGTGCGCTACGCCGTGCGCCTGGCCGCCGCGTCCCGCCCCGGGCAGAGTGGATCAAGCGGATTTGTGAATGACTATGTGAACTGGGGAGCTGGTCTCCGCGCGGGGCAGTTCCTCATCCTCGGGGGCAAAACCCGCGCGCTGTTGGACGACCGCACTCATGTTACGGTCGACGATGTCCGCTCCCTCGCGGGACCCGTCCTCCGCCATCGGATCCTCCCGAACTACCGTGCCGAAGCGGAAGGAATCGGAGTGCCGGAGATTATTGACCATCTCCTCGAACATGTGCCAGCGAGCTTATGAAGCCCAGGTTTCCGCGGAAGATCATCAATCTGCAATTTGAAATCTGAAATCTGAATTTTCCTTCCCATGCCTTCTCCTCCTTCCGCCCGTCTTCTGGATCCGAAAGCGCTGATGCGCATTCGGTCTCTCGAGTTGCGCGCCCGCGTGGTGGTGGAAGGATTCTGGAGCGGGATCCACCGCAGTCCGTATCACGGGTTTTCGGCGGAGTTCAGCGAGTACCGCCAGTATACTCCGGGCGATGATGTGCGCCATATCGACTGGCGGGTCTACGCGCGCAGCGATCGTTTCTACATCAAGAAGTTCGAGGACGAAACCAACCTGCGTTGCCAACTGCTCGTGGATGGAAGCCGCTCCATGATGTATGGATCGGATCCCGAAGTCACCAAGCACCACTACGCGGCCACCCTGGCAGCCACCTTCGGTTATTTTCTCACCCAGCAGGGAGACGCGGTGGGGGTGACCCGGTTCGATGACGCCATCCGCGACTATCTCCCGCCCCGCAACAAGCCCGGGCACTTGCGCCGGCTCATGTTGGCGCTCGAAAAACCGGCCGAGGGACGCGCCACTGATTTCGCCAAACCCCTTGAAAGAGTGGCCCAGATGCACGATCGTCGCGGGATGTTTGTGCTGCTCTCCGATCTCCTGGCTCCGCTTGACGTCCTTGAAGCGCGGCTGGGATTCCTGCGGGCGCGTGGTCACGAAGTGCTCGTCTTCCATATCCTCGATCCGCGCGAACTCGACTTCGAGTTCGAGAACGCCGCCCAGTTCACATCCATGGAGAGCGGACGCCAGCACTTCATCGACCCCAACATTGCCCGCAAGGACTACTGCGAAAAGATCAACGCCCACCTCGAAGCGGCGAGCGCGATTTGCCAGCGGGCCGGCATCGATTACTTTTTCTCCTCCACCGAGCGAGCCTTCGACCTCGCGCTCTTTGAGTTCCTGACATCGCGATCCCACCGGGCCGCGAATCCGGTGCGTCGCAAAACGAACCTCCAACGCGCCACCTGAGATGAACTTTCTCGTTCCACTCTACCTGGCCGGAGCGCTGGCGATCGCGATCCCGATTTATCTTCATCTCCGGCGGCGCCCGCCGAAAGACTCGGTGGAGTTCAGCTCCCTGATGTTCCTGGAGCAGACCAAGCATCAACCGCTCAAGCGCCGCAGCCAGCTCGAAAACATCCCGTTGTTGCTCCTGCGATGTCTCGCGCTGCTGTTGCTGGCGGCGATGTTTTCCCGCCCCTTCATTCCCGGCGGGGACGCGGATGGCGAAGAGGGCAAGATGCGCACGGTGATCCTTCTCGACACGAGTGCGTCGATGAAGCGCGACGGAGTCTGGAAGGACGCCACCGAGCAGGCCGGCAAGTTCATTTCAAAGATCAAGGCCGACGGAGCGCTGGCGATCATCGCGATCGATCGGGCGCCCCGGACCCTGACAAGTTTCGACGATTGGGAGAGCGCAGAGGTAGGGCGCCGCAAGGAGATCGCACTGTCTGCAATCGAAACTCTCCAGCCAGGCTGGCAGGGTTCGGACCTGGGCTCCGGCCTCATCGCGGCCGCCGAGATGATCGCAGATGCCTCCGCCGATGACGAATCGGCGAGGCCTGCCAGGATTGTGATTGTGAGCGACCTGCAAGCCGGGGCCGCCCTCGACGCGGTGGCAGATGCCTCCTGGCCATCGAACCTCGAGGTCGAACTGGTCCCCATTGAGTCGGACGAGGTCACTAACATCACAATCACGGCCGCCGCATCAGCCGATCCCAACAAACCCGCCGTGCGACTGAGAAACGACCCCGCCTCGGAAGAGAATCGCTTCACCTTGAAGGTGGGAACGAAGACGATCGCAGCGGTGGTTCCCGCGGGGGAGAGCCGGGTCATCCAGCTCGACGAACCCGTCTCCGAAGTGACGGTCACCGGAGACGCCCACGACTTCGACAATCGGCTTTTCCTCGCTCCGCGCGAACCGGCCCTGGTAAAACTGCTCTTTATGGGCGACGGCAAGCCGGACGACAGCAATCGGCCGGAGTATTACTTCCGCCGCGCCTTCGGCCTCTCGAAGGTCCTGCGTCCGCGATTCGTGGCGAGCCTGGATGACGATCCCGCCCTCCTCGCCATCTCGCGCCCGCTCGGCGAGGAAGAAATCAAGGCAGTGCGCCAAACCCTCCAGGACGGTCGCGATGCCATCCTCATTGTGACTTCCACCGCGATGGATAAAACCCTGGCCGGCCTCGCCGGGCTGCGGGCCATACCCAAACTGACCGATCAGGATCGACGCTACGCCCTCCTCGAAGAAATTGATTTCGACCATCCATCCCTGCACGAATTTCGCGATCCCCGCTGGCGCGATTTCACGAAAGTTCACTTTTGGAAGTATCGCAAGCTCGAGTCCTCGGCCATTCCAGACCACGCCAGGATCATCGCGCGATTCGACACCGGTGATCCGGCCTGGATCGACTTCCCGGTTGGTCGGGGCTCGCTCCTCGTCATGATGTCGGGGTGGCATCCACGCGACAGCCAGCTCAGCCTCTCGTCGAAATTCGTTCCCCTTCTCTTTTCCATCTACTCCGACCATGGACCGCAAGTCAGCGGCGCGCGACAGATCTTCGTCGGCGAACCGCTGCCGCTCGAAGAGGACGAAACCAGGCTCACGCTCCCCTCCGGAACATCCGAGTCGATTTCGGCCGATCAACCCTGGCGACCCGAGGAGCCCGGGATCTATCGGGTGAGCAACGGTGAGCGCGAGCGTTCGTTTGCGGTGAACCTCCGCCCCTCCGAATCGGAGCTCACTCCCCTCGGCACGGAGTCACTCGCGGCCCTCGGGGTGCCCGTCGATCGAAGGGCCGCCGCCGATGCAACGACGAGCGGAGAGTCGAAGCGAAACCTCCGCAGCACGGAAGCGGAGGCCAAGCAGAACCTCTGGCGCTGGGCCGTCATCATTCTCCTCACCATGCTCGTCGCAGAAGCTTGGCTCGCCACCCGCACGGGCGGTGCCACAATTCAACCTGAAGGAGCAGTCACATGATCGAATCCATCCTCCAAAGACAACTCGCGCCCATCGTAGCGCGCCTGAAAGCCATCCGCCGTCGACGCTCGCGTACGATTGTCTTCGCGGTGATCGCGTTCCTGGCCTGGCTGGGAGGACTCGCCGCGCGCGACGCGGAGGGAACTTCCCTCTCCTGGTTGTGGCTGCCTGTCATCGGCGGACTGGTCACCGTCCTGATTCTGAAAGTCGCCCCGCAGCGACCTGTCATCAATCTGCGGAAGGTGGCTCACGAAATCGAAGCGGAGAATCCCGAGCTCAAAGCGCTGCTCCTCACTGCCGTCGAGGAAGAGGAGAAAGTTCGCGGGGCGAAACTCGGCTTCCTGCAGGAACGCCTGATTCTCGAGGCGGCCAGCAAGGCGATCGGAGCACGCTGGAGCGACACGGTTGGAGGGCGCGCATCCCGCGGTTGGCGGGCCGGACAGCTTCTTGCGACCTGCGCGATGGTGATCGCGTGCGGCATCCTCACAGTTGAGAATTGGCCCAAGGGTGCCGAGACCGGCCTTGCGGGCGCCGATCCCGCCGGGGAAGTGGCAGTCCAGCCTTCGGACCAGTGGGAAATCGAAGTCACTCCCGGAGACGTGGAGATGGAGCGCGGATCGAAGCTGGTGGTGACCGCCCGCTTCGGTGGCCGAGTCCCGACCGAAGCTCAACTCCAGTCGACGATCGGTGAGTCCGTGCGCCGCAGTTCGATGAAGCAGAACCTCTCCGATCCCATCTTCGTGGCTTTCATTCCCGAGGTCAGCGCGGACGGCAGCTACCGCATCTCCTTCGGTGACCAGCAGAGTGCGGAGTTCAAGATCGTCACTTTCGTCCTCCCCGAAATTGAGAGTGTGGACGTCGAGATCGAACAACCCCCGGGCTCCGATCTTCCGAGCAAGACGGTGAAGGACACCAAGCGAATCACGGTCCCGGAAGGATCGACCCTGCGGCTCAAGGTGCGGACCAATGTCCCCATCGCCTCCGGAACGCTGGTGCAGGAAGGCTCCGATCTCACCGGTCTCCTCACCCCCGATCCGAATGACGAAACACTCGCCACGGTGGAACTGGCGCCCAGCGAATCAACCAAGCTGCGCATTCACGTTGAAGATGCGGATGGCCGCAAGAACCGCAGGCCCCCGCTCTTCATCATCAACGTGAAGCGCAACAGTCCGCCCAGGATCGAACTCGCCTTCCCGGGTGGCGACACCGAGGTCTCTCCCTTGCAGGAGATTCCGGTGGAAGCGAAAGTCTGGGACGACGTGAAGGTGACCGGCTCCGGGATGACCTTCAGCTTCGGCACCGAGAACCGGGAGATTGACTTTGACACCGCCGAGTTCAAGCCCGGGAAGAAGAGCCTGGTCTCGACCGTCCTCAACTTTGAGGAACTCGGTGCGAAACCGAACGATTTGCTCACCTATTTCTTCTGGGCGGAAGATCTCGCCCCCAACGGCGAGACCCGCCGCGTGATGAGCGATCTGCGCTTTGCGGAAGTCCGCCACCTCGAGGAAATCTTCCGCGAAGGCATGGCCGGGGAAAACGGCGAGCAAGAACAGCAACAGTCGCAGCAAGGCCAACAAGGCAATCAGAGCGAAGAGCTCATCAAGCAGCAGAAGGAGATCCTGAATGCGACCTGGAAGCTGAAGCGATTGGTGAAGAACAAGCCCGCCCAATTGCTGGAGGACGGCCCGATCATCCAGGCGGGACAGGAAGCGGTGATCGAAGCGGCGCAAGCCGCCAGCGAGATGGTGGCGGATGCCAATGCCGGCAAGGCCTTGGAGGAGGCCCTCAAGGCGATGGAGGCTACGGCGAGCGAACTCGGACAGATTGCGACCGAGGAGGACGCCGGGCGACTCGATGCCGCCCTCGGTCACGAACAGGCGGCCTACGCAGCATTGCTCAAGATGCGGGCACGGGAATTCGAGGTCCAGCGGGCGCAGCAACAAAGTTCGAGTCCCAGCAGCAGCGCCTCGCAACGCCAGCAGCGCCAGATGATGAATATGGAGCTCAAGCAGGAGGAAAAACGCTACGAAACGCAGCGCTTTGCAGAAGAGCAACAACAGGAGGCTCAACGCGAAGCGACGCGCGAAGACTTGCAGATGCTCAATCGACTGAAGGAGCTCGCGCAGCGCCAGGGCAGCATCACCGACAAGATCAAGGAACTGCAGGCCATGCTCGAGGAGGCGAAGACGGAAGAGGAGAAGGATGAGATTCGGCGCGAGTTGGCGCGACTCGAAGAAGAGCAACGCGAACTGGTGGAGGATCTCGACGAGTTGAACGAGCGCATGGAAAGCGAGGAGAATCGCGACCGGACGACCGAAGCCCGCGAGCAGTTGGACGACGCGCGCGATGAGGCGCAGAAGGCGGCCGAGGCGATGCAGAACGAGAAACTCGACCAGGCCACCAATGCGGGGACGCGTGCGGAACAACAGTTCAAGGAGCTGGCAGATGAATTTCGCGAGCGCACTTCCAATCAGTTCGCCGACGAGATGCGGCAGGCGCGCCAGGAGGCACGCGACCTGGCAGAAAAACAGGAAGCGATCGCGGGCGAACTCGCTCGGCGACGCAAGGAAACCAAGGAGGAGAACAAGGATGCGGACCCCTTCACTCCAAATCCCCTTGAACGGGATCTTGCCGCTCAAAAAGAGGAGTTGGAAACACTGTTGGAAAATCTGCGGGAGCTGAGCCAACAAGCGGAAGAGGCCGAGCCTGTCCTCTCACGCAAGCTCTACGATGCAGTGCGCGATACCGAAACGGAAGGCGTGGACGAGGCCCTCGACATCGCGCGGCGCTTTGCACGCTTCGACCGCCTTCCGGAAGCCGCCGAATACGAACGAGCCGCCCGCCAGGGAATCGAGGAGCTCAAGGAAGGCGTTGAGCGCGCTGCGGAGAGCATTCTGGGAGACGAAGAAGCCGCCCTGCGGATGGCACGTTCCGAAATCGAAGAACTGATGCGACAGGTCGAGGAGAGTGAGAGGGAGAATGCGCAGCCCGGAGAAGGTCAGCAGCCCGGAGAAGGTCAGCAGCCCGGAGAAGGTCAGCAGCCCGGAGAAGGTCAGCAGCCCGGAGAAGGTCAGCAACCCGGAGAAGGTGAGCAACCGGGAGAGGGGCAGCAACCCGGCGAGGGACAGCAACCTGGAGAAGGGAAGCGACCCGGCGAGGGACAGCAACCCGGCGAGGGACAGCAACCTGGTGAAGGACAGCAACCTGGCGAGGGACAGCAACCTGGTGAAGGGCAGCAACCTGGTGAAGGGCAGCAACCGGGAGAGGGGCAGCAACCTGGAGAGGGGCAGCAACCTGGTGAAGGGCAGCAACCTGGCGAGGGCCAGCAACCCGGAGAAGGGCAGCAACCCGGAGAAGGGCAGCAACCTGGTGAAGGGCAGCAACCTGGAGAGGGTCAGCAACCTGGAGAAGGGCAGCAACCCGGCGAGGGACAGCAACCTGGTGAAGGGCAGCAACCTGGTGAAGGACAGCAACCCGGCGAGGGTCAGCAACCGGGCGAGGGTCAGCAACCGGGTGAAGGTCAGCAACCGGGTGAAGGTCAGCAGCCTGGCGAGGGACAACAGCCCGGACAACCTCGCGGAGAGGGCGGCGGACACTTCTTCGACGGTTGGGGCGGCAATGGCGGATCGACTCATGGGGTCGATTCCCCGATCTATGGCGGCGCCTTCCGTGAGTGGTCGGATCGCCTGCGCGACGTCGAAGAAATGCTCGACGACGAAGATCTCCAGGAGGACGTCGCCCGCGTTCGCGACCGGGCGCGCGAGATGCGCCGCGACTTCAACCGCACCGGAAAGGGGCCCGAGTGGGGACTCATGGAGGAGGACATCATGACTCCGCTTTCAGATTTGAAGGAGCGCCTCGATGAGGAGATTTCCAAGCGGGAGAAGCCCGACTCACGGCTCCCGCTGGATCGCGATCCGGTCCCCGGTCCTTTCGAAGACTTGGTGCGGGAATATTACGAACGTCTCGGCAGCGGCGAATGATTTCAGAGTTTCCATCAGCAACCATCGTCTTCACCGGGGGCCCCTGGGCCTGGGCCGGTGCCGGCTTGGCGTCGCTGGGAGCGATCTGGACCGTGGTCGGCTATCGACGCCGCGGGGGAGGCCTCCGGAACAAGGCGCTCTTCCCCCTCCTCCTGCGCTTGGCCGCGCTGGCCCTGCTCGCCATTTCCCTCGCGGAACCCGCCTGGGTGGGCGAGGAGGCGGAGCCCGGAGCGAACATCGTGGCGGTGATCGCCGACAACAGCGTGGGCATGCAAATCAAAGAGGCCGGCGCAAGCAAGACGCGGGCGGAGACCCTTGCGGAACTGCTCGCAACGTCTTCCGGTGACGAGACCTCATGGCTGGAAACGATTGCGGAGACCTTCTCGCTCCGCCGCTTTACCCTCGATGCCCGCCTCCGCCGAGTCGGTAAATTTGACGCGCTCGACTTCGAGGGTCCCTCCACTGCAATCGGCTCGTCTCTTGAGAGCATCGCGCGGCGCTTCGCGGGCCGACCCGTGGCGGCGGTGGTTTTTCTCACGGACGGCAACGCAACTGACACCGTGGATCCCAGTTCCTTCGAAGGCCTGCCCCCGATCTACCCCGTGGTGATTGGAAGCGGTGCACCTGAGCGCGACCTCGGAATTACAAACTCGATCGTCTCCCAGTCGTCCTTCGAGGATGCCCCGCTCACCATCCGTGCCGAATTCGTGGCGCGAGGCTATCGCGGCAAACCGGTGACGGTCCGTCTTCTCGGGGAGGAGGACAAGGAGATCGAAGCACAGGTGTTCACCCCGGACACCGACTCCGAGACACTCTCGGTGCGCTTTCTTCATCGTCCGCCCAAGACCGGCGTGCAGTTCTATCGCATCGAAGTCTCCGGCGAGGAGGGCGAGGAAGCGACCGACGCGAACAATGCGCGGCTCGTCACCGTGAACCGGGGGCGCGGGCCCTATCGGGTGCTCTACGTCTCCGGGCGCCCAAATTGGGAGTACAAGTTTCTCAATCGCTCCCTTGCAGAAGACCCTGAGGTTGAGCTTGTTGGGCTGATTCGAGTGGCGCGCAGGGAGCCGAAGTTCCAGTGGCGCGGGCGTTCCGGGGAGGCGGCCAATCCCCTCTTCCGTGGATTCAATCCAGACGACGACACCGCGGACTTCGATCAGCCGGTTCTTGTCCGCCTCAACACCCGCGACGACCGCGAGCTCTCGGCCGGCTTCCCCCGCGAAGCGAAGGACCTCTTCGGCTACCATGCGATCGTGCTCGACGACCTGGAGCGCTCGTTCTTCACCGTCGACCAACTGGAATTGATCAATCAGTTCGTTGCGCGACGAGGCGGCAGTCTTCTGATGCTCGGCGGCGCGGAGAGCTTTGCGCACGGCAATTACGCCAAGACTCCCATTGCCAAGATGTTGCCCGTGCACCTGGGGCGGCCGACTGAGATTGCGCCGGGGCGATCACTCAAGCTGAACCTCACTCGCGACGGCTGGTTGGAGCCGTGGATTCGCCTGCGCGAAACCGAGAAGGACGAGGAGACCCGCGTTGCGGCAATGACGCCCTTCATGACCATCAACAAAGTTGCCGCGATCAAACCTGGCGCAACAGTGCTGGCCCAAGTGGACGATGGCGGGACGAAGCGCCCCGCCCTTGCGGTGCAACGCTTTGGCGAAGGACGGGTTGGTGCAATGATGATCGGCGATTTCTGGCGTTGGGGCTTTCGCAATCCCGAGCACCGTCCCGACATGGAGAAAGCCTGGCGACAAGTGGTCCGTTGGCTGATCGCGGATGTTCCGGAGCGCGTCGCACTTGAATTGGAACCGTCCGGAGATGGCGCGGTGCGAGCCAGGGTCAAGGTGGGCGACGAGTCCTACGAGCCAATGGCAGATGCGCGCGTCACGATCTCGGTGCAGAGCGGCGATGCCGAACCGGTCGAGCTGGCGGCCACTCCCTCGGACACGGAAGCGGGAGTCTTTGAAGTGACGTTTGTGCCGGAGGTGACGGGTCCAACGGTGGTGAAGGCCACCGCAGTGGACGCGAGCGACAAGGTGGTGGGAGAATCTGAAGATGGCTGGGCGCCCAATGGTGCGGCCGATGAATTCAAGCGCCTCGAACCGAACCGGGCCCTGCTCGAATCGATTGCGGCCACCACCGGAGGCGAGGTCCTGGAAGCGAGCGCACTGGAGGACTTTGCCGAGCGCCTGCCGACCATGGAAGCTCCGGAAACGCGGACCTGGTCGCGTTCCCTTTGGCACACTCCGCCGGTTTTCCTGATGGTGCTGGGGTGTTTTGCAGGCGAGTGGATTCTGCGAAGACGATCTGGAATGGCGTGATGATGAGGTGGACTAGTATTGCGGTGATCGCGTTCGCGGCCCTTGGAACGGGGATGGGCTGGGCGAACCCCTCGGCCGACCTCATCGTCGTGGTGGGCGCTCCCGGAACGGAGGAATTTGGCAAGGCCTTCGAGTCTGCGGCGGAGGCCTGGGAGAAGGCCGGAGAGCAAGGCGGCGCCTCGGTCACCCTGATTGGCCGGGAGGACCACGGGACGCTCGACTTGAAGATCTTGGAGAAGAGCATCGCGGATTCCGGAGCGGAAGGACCCCTCCCCCTTTGGATCGTCCTCCTTGGCCACGGGACCTTTGACGGGCGGGAAGCAAAATTCAACCTGCGGGGCAAGGACCTGAGCGCAGTGCAACTCGCAGAGTGGCTGAGTGAGTTCAAGCGCCCGGTAGCCATCATCAACAGCTCGGCCTCCAGCGCGCCCTTCATCAAGAAACTCACCAAGCCAGGGCGCGTCGTGATGACGGCCACCAAGAGCGGCTCGGAGGATTCCTATGCTCGGTTTGGCGAGCACTTGGCGAACGCGATCAATGCTCCGGAAGCCGACCTCGACCGGGATGGAGCAACGTCCCTGTTAGAGGCCTTCCTCGCGGCCTCCAAGGGGGTGGAGGAATTCTACGAAAAGGAGGGAAGGATCGCGACCGAGCAAGCCATCATCGATGACAATGGAGACGGCTTCGGAACTCCGGCCGCGTGGTTTCGCGGCGTGCGCGCGGTGAAGAAGGCCAAGGACGATGCGAAACCCGACGGCTTGCGTGCCCATCAGTTCCACCTGGTGCCCAGTGCCGCCGATCTCGAACTCTCACCTGGAGTCCGCGAGCGACGCGACGCTCTCGAGGCGGAATTGTTTGCGCTGCGCGCCAGGAAAGACTCGATGGATGAGGACGCCTACTTTCTCGCACTCGAGCGCATCGCCCTGCAACTCGCAGCGCTCTACCATCAGGAGACGGAGGACTCCCCGGATCCAGACTCCTAGCAGGAATGGCGCTAGTAGTGCGTCAAGTTTTGGTTGATAGGCCCGCGTGCGAATGGAGGGCTGGTAAGGGGGAGATACGGATGGGGATGCGACCGTGGGAGGGTAACGCGGGAGTCTCATGGTTTCCGGCGAGAATTCGACGGGCCAATTTCCAGATAAATCCCAGAGCCAGAACCCAGGATCTCATCGCTGATCGATGGCCCCAAATTGGAAATTGCGACTTGGTGCTGAAGCCTGTTTGAAAATTGGGAAGTGGAAACTTCGCGAGGCTGCCAGGGGCCAACCTTGGCGTAGAGCGACGAAGGAAGTGGACGAGCCTAACCCTAGCGCCATTCCTCCCAAGCGGGTCATTCGGGCCAGTCCCCGTGATTCACGCGCCACACGCCCCGGTCGTCCTGGAAGACGACGGAGAGGGCGCGGTTGGGCTTCACATCTTCAAAGACCCACTCCCACACCAACGCTCTCCAGGGACTCTCGGTGGATCGGCCGTAAACCTTGTAGCCAGCCTTATCGGGCAGCCCGAACATGGCCTCGATCGTGCTTTGCGGCATGCCGGCTTTGACCTTATCCGAGAGCTGACGGGCGTTGGCATAGCTCGGCTTGGCCCGCAGA
>JAYGGC010000184.1:0-2486 GCA_046581525.1 Roseibacillus sp.
GCTCTCAAAACGGGACTGGTGGTGTACTTGCGGGCCTAGAGGGGCAAGGGGTTGTGCATGGGTAAGGACAGGAAGCTCAGGAGACGGAGGAAATTTCCCGGCCGAGATGCGCATTTGACCGGCCCAATCCCTTGAAGCTGGGGCTATCAAGAGAGCTTAGCCCTCGTGGATGCTTGATCTTTTGAATTTGACCTAGCGAGGAATCCGTTAGAGAGTACTGCTAGATCAATTAACTTCGTTAAGGAGGATAGGTGCAAAGCGACTTACTGCACACGGAGAAAATTCTGGCTGACCGCAAGGTGTTCTTTCTCGATTTGAAAGAGAATGCCCGTGGGAAGGTCGTGAAAATTACCGAGGATGTAGCGGGCAATCGAGATACCATCATGGTTCCCGCAGAGATCCTGCCCGACTTCATCGCGGCGCTTCAGGACATCCAGGCAACTTCGGACGCGGAATAGTCCGCTGGATTCCCCCGACGTTGATAGCCTTCGAGAGGAGAGTTGTGCCCGAACCTAGCAGGAATAGCGCTAGGTATAGGCTCGTCCTTGGTCGCGCTACGCTGGCAGCCCAGCGACATTTCCACGTCCCAA
Source organism: Roseibacillus sp. (assembly GCA_046581525.1). Lineage (GTDB taxonomy): Bacteria > Verrucomicrobiota > Verrucomicrobiia > Verrucomicrobiales > Akkermansiaceae > Roseibacillus_B. The sequence goes on from JAYGGC010000184.1 coordinate 591, forward strand.
GTTCCAAAGAGGCTTCAGCACCAAGTCGCAATTTCCAAGTTGGAGCCATCGATCGGCGATTGGATCCTGATTTCTGACTCTGAGAGTTGGTTCAAAATTGGCCGGTCGAGTTTTCGACGGAGACGATGAGACTCCCGCGCTACCCGCCCAAGGTCGAACTCCTAGCAGCTTGCTAGCGGACCTGGCGCCAGGCTTCGTAAAGCACGACGGCGGCAGCGGTGGAGAGGTTGAGGGAGCGGGTGCCCGGTTCCTGCATGGGAATGCGCAGAAGTTGCTCGGGGTGTTGCGCCAGGATTGACTCGGGGAGGCCCCGGGTCTCACAACCGCAGATCAGGAAATCGCCGGGCTGGAAGGCCACGTCCCAGTGGGCAGTCTGGCCCTTGGTGGTGAGGAACCAGGTGCGAGCGGGGGGCGCGGTGGCGAGGAGATCCTCCAGGGAGTCCCAGACCTCGAGTGCGACCTCCTTCCAGTAATCGAGCCCCGCCCGGCGGACCTGTTTATCCTCGAGCGAGAAGCCGAGGGGCTTCACGAGGTGAAGGGTGGAACCCGTCGCGAGGCAAAGCCGACCTGCGGCCCCGGCGTTGTGGGGGATTTCGGGGGCCACAAGTACTAGGTTAAACATCAAGGTGGGGAAAGAAGACTCAAGAGCTTTTCAACTCTCAACCCCCAAGCTCCAGATAAATCTCAACTGAGAATTATCTGGAGGGTGGGGGTTGGAGCTCTGCCGGGAGAGGAGCGGTTTCTCGGACGCGAAAATTAGCGCCTCACCCTTCCCTCCTCCCAAACAAACAGGCGACCCCAAAATTGGGGTCGCCGAGCGGGAGGTTTTGGGAGGAACGTATCCGCAAGTGGCCTTAGTTGGCCTTGGCTTCGGCCTCGGCGACATTGACGCGCCGACCCTTGCGATCGAAGAAGACGTTGCCTTCGACCAAAGCGAAAATGGTGTGATCGCGGCCGATCCCGACGTTGCGTCCGGGGTGCCACTTGGTTCCGCGCTGGCGGATGATGATATTTCCGGCGATGACGACTTCGCCGCCAAATTTTTTCACGCCGAGCCGCTTGCTGCGCGAGTCGCGACCGTTCTTGACGGATCCTTGTCCTTTCTTATGTGCCATGGCGGGAGCGGGGTTGGATTAGCCAGCGATGCCGGTGATCTCGAGTTTGGTGAGGGCACGGCGGAAACCCTTGGTTTTGTGATGGCCCTTGCGGCGCTTGAACTTGAAGGCGATACCCTTGGGACCGCGGAACTGGTCGATCACCTTGGCGCTCACGGAGGCGCCATCAACGAGGGGAGTGCCCACGGTGGTGTTCGAGCCGTCGTTCACGAGAAGGACCTCCACGAAGCGGATTTCGTCATCGACCTGAACGTCGAGCTTTTCAACATCGAGCAGGTCGCCCTCTTGAACTCGGTATTGTTTGCCGCCGGTTTTGAAGACTGCGTAAGACATGGTTCGTGGACGTGACGATTGAAGGAGGAGGGAAGTGCCGGGCCTGAGAGCTCGGCGGGCCGGGAATTCACCACAGCGGCCCAAGAGGAGCAAGAAATTTTTGCCAACTCAAGCCAAGCTTTTTATAGTATCCCGACATGGAATTGCCCAGAGATTGCGCGGATCCCGCCGCGATGCAGGCCCTAGGGCGGGAGCTGGGGGAGAGATTGGGGGCTGGCGGGGTGGTTGCGCTGGACGGGGAGCTGGGCGCCGGAAAAACCGAGCTGGTAAAGGGATTGGCGGCCGAATTGGGCTTCCAGGGAGTGGTCACGAGCCCCACCTTCACCCTCCTGCACGAGTATCGCACGGGCCGCCAACCGCTCTTCCACTTCGATTTTTACAGGGTGAAGCGGGCCGAGGAGATCCTCGACCTGGGGTGGGATGAATTTTTGGAGGAGGCGGGCGGCAC